>DAOOQY010000713.1:0-3067 GCA_035389025.1 Verrucomicrobiota bacterium | reverse complement strand
GCCCGAAGCCTTGCCTGGCAGGCGGCAAGTCCTTCTCGATACCCGACCGGAGTTCTACCAGAGTGAGATCGCCACCCGTGTCACCGTTCCATGTTTGGAACAGCTTGCTGAAGCCTTCAGTGAATTCGGCCTGCGCCACCGAGGAGTCTTTGTTCGTATCGAGCACATCGAAAAGGGACCCGCTGAACATGCCGCCGAGGCCACCTCCCCCTCCAATGCCGCCCGGAGAACCGCTTCCCGCCACCAACCCTTCCGATCTTCCGGCCACTTGATCGGCCACCGACTGCGTGCGCACCTCCGCGAAGGGCTTGATCGGTTTGGTCTGGCCACCTCCGAAAGGTCCCGGAGCCGAGAGGATTTTGCCGGCAACGGCCAGGTCGAAGCGGGCCAGTTTGTCTTCCGATTCTTCCTGCACCGCCGGGCGGATCGCGGCCCCAAGCTGATCCACCTGTTCGGCGAGTCGGTCGGGCCGGAAGATGGTCTTGCTGAGTTCGTCGAGGCGAGCCAAGTAGAGCCGCTTGAAAGCGTCCGCTTTGAACATCCGCTCGAGGAAGAAGTTCTCTCCCTGCCACGGGCGATGGATGCTGAGCTTGTCGCGCTGTTCCTGGCTGGCTCGATTGAATTGCCCCCACGAATGGTCCTGGTCCCAGGGGATGAACTGAAACTGTTGGGTCTTCGGATGCAAATGCAGGTACAAGTTCTGCCCCGGCCCCAGGATCCCGTCCAAGTCTGAGAGGTAAACCATGACGGCCATGAACCGCGCGAACTCGGGCACGTCAATGAACTCGCCGATGCGCGCGGCAAACGTCGCATCGTCTGCCTGCGTCACGAAGCGGGACAATTCCATCACCGCCAGTTTCTGCTCATCATACAGGGCCACTTTCGGATCGTAGATCTGATGATAGGCTGCCCAATCTGCGCCGAGATCGGTGAACAAGGACGGCGCAACCGGCTTGAAGAGAGCCCCCCGTTTGGACCCGAAGTGTCGCTCGGCGAACTGCTTGTCCACCGCCTCGCTCATCGAGTACAGGCCGAGGTACTTCCGCTCGTGCTTCCCCGGCACGCTCACGAACACCCGGGCATACGCGGTCCGCGGGGCCGGAACACCGGCGTCCCGGTACAGGCGATACGCCACCACCTCGTTCATCATGCTGGCATCAGTGACGTTGTTCTGTAGGGTTAGGGTCTTGACCCGCGCCAGGCTCTGACCCTTCACGTATTTGTTGAGCTGGATTTTGAACGAACGCTTCAACGAACCGCGCGATTCCATGAACGTCCCATTCCCCTTGTAGCGCACGCCTACGTCCCTCAGCAGATGACCCTCGAATTCCAGGTCCGCGTGCACATACTCGAACTCGATCCCCATCGCCGAGCCAATGCCGTTGCGCTTTCCTTCCGGGGCCAGGAGCATGGTTGCCATGCCGCCCCCAGCCGGGTTGCGGATTCCATCGAGACCAGCTCGGATCTGGCCTTCATCGAGGTTGCCCGTTCCGTTGGTATCCCAGGCCGCGAACCAGCGTTGTCCCAACGCGGCGAACTCCTGGCGCGAGATCCGTCCGTCCCGATTCGAGTCGCCCTGACTCATCAACACGGGACCCAGCGTCCTGTCCACGTTGGCGCTTCCACCGCCTCCCTGCCGGCCGCCCGGCGGGGCTCCACGCGCACCTCCAAAGAACGCGTTGCCACCGCCTTGAGGTTCCATGGCCTCCCACTGGTCCGGCTCGAACTTCAGATGAATGGTCCAGACGTTGGTCACACGATACAGACGATCGGCGTCCGCGGGTGGACCGGAGACTGCGCCCGGCAGAAGACGTTCCAGCGCGGCCGCTGCGCCGAGAACCCCCACCAGGAACAGCGCGCCGGCAAGACCCGCCCCCACCCGTCGCCAACCGGAATAGGCTCTTGACCGCGCTATCGGAATCATGGGCTTCACGGGACTAGCTGATTGGAACCCGCCGGCTTGGCCAGAGCTGAAGTGAGTGGACCACCTTTCCCACGATCTGGTCTTTGGCAACAATGGCGTGGACAGACACCGAGGTGGGCAGCGAGCGGTTGTCACCGAGAAGAGCGTAGCGATTATCCAGAAGCCTGCCTCGGCGAAGGTCCAACCAACCCGGCTCGACGGCATAGTCCTCCGCGAAGGGTCCTTGGTTAACGAGGAGTTTCCCCCGATGCAGCTCCACCTCCTCGCCCGGGAGACCCACGACGCGTTTGACAATCAGCTCATCGCGGTTGCGCGCCACGACGATGTCGCCTCGCTTGGGTCTCTCCGCCCGGTAGGCCAACCGGTCCACCACAAGCAGATCACCCGATTGAAGGCCGGGAAGCATGCTCTCCCCCTTGACGAGGCACAGGCTGAACTGCGACCGCAAGAGCAGAAGTATCCCAATGATGCCGGCCATGAGGGCCCCCTTGCTTAGGTCAACGTGCGGGAACGAGTGCTTCACTAGGTGAGTTGACATGGGTGAAACCCGATGGAATCCGCTGTGGTCACGACGTTTCCTGACCAGGGGCGTCAAAGACTGAGGAGGCGGCCCCGAGGCGAACCATGGATTGCGCAATCCGCGATTTGGTGGAGGAATCCAGCGGAATGCCGCTGATGTGCCTCAAGCCGGCAGTGAGTTCCTCTTGCCGGCCTGCAACGCGGCTCATCGCGGCGGCTTCATCCGCCAGAACGCCGACGAGTGCGTGCGTGGGATGCCGGTACAGCAGGTCCAGATAGACATCAAGATATCGGTCGTAGAATCGCTCTTGCTTCAGCGCATACAGCAGCGGCCGCAGCAATTGCAACTCGACTTCGGTCCCCCTGAACTCAGGGATTGCTTCGTCGAGCAACTTGATGGCGGCGGTGATGGAGCGCTCCGAGCCCGGTTCTGGAACCGCGAGATTGCCGCTACGGCTCATGATCTCCTGCGCGATTAAACACTGGGCGGTCTCGACGTATCGCTCCGCCAAAGCCTCCAAGACGGCTCGCGCATGTTCCACCTCCGAGAAGGATTCCGCACAAACAAGATGATGCAGCGACACCGTGGCGCCCCTGGGCAGGTGAGCGAGGCTCGCCTCGCGC
>DAOOQY010000712.1:0-3069 GCA_035389025.1 Verrucomicrobiota bacterium | reverse complement strand
TCCGATTTTGCGCATAGCCTGGTTGCGGCTCTTCGCGAAGCGAGAACAAGGGGTCGGTCCCGGAAAGCAGGAATTCGGACTGGACGATCACGTCGTCACGGCGTGGCGATCGCATCTCGAAGGGCTGGTTTCATGAATTCCGGGACCGACCCCTTTACGGGACCCCTTTACTTAAGAATGCGGTACGTTCCGGGTTTCCCTCCGCAACCATTTCGCGGCGCCGAGCGCCCTCAGACCGACCAGCAACAGCGCCGCGGTCGTCGGCTCGGGCACTACGATCCCCTCCTGGAACCAGAAGTCCACGCTAGGCCGCGCGGTGGCTCCACTCCAGGCCATGCCGCCCGGGTACCCGAGCCGGAGATCCGCGAGCCAGAAGGCGCCTTGTTCGCCTTGGCAGACTGCCTCGATGAAATACGTGGCCCCAGGGGTGAGCGCGACCTGAGTCTGGAAACGAAACACTGCATATCCAAGGAAGCCATACGGGATCTCCTCCAGCTCCGACATGGCGAGCTGTCGGCCAGACGGCCAACCAGACCAGAGACGGACATCGACGTACGCAGGGAGACCCAGACCTCCCCTGGCGGTCATCAGTTTCAGTCGCACGAAATCAATGGAAGAGAACACTGGAGTGAACGACTGGGCGACCGGGAAACTAGGGGGCTGCAGCGGCGAACCGAACTCTGTGGGACTGTCTTCGCCAGCAGATTGCTGGTCGATGACGAAGTAACCCTGTGACCGTGCACTACGGGTGACTGCCGCCACCATGATCAGAATCAGAAACAATCGTGTTCTCATAGGTTACGGAGATAGTGCCTGCAGGCTGATGGGGGCGAAGCAGACGTGCTCGAAGATACCGGTTCCGAGCCCAGCCGGGTGGAAGATCGTCTTCCTCAGAAAGGCGACATTGGTGGCATCCCAGTGGAAAACGACCAACTTCGCTCCGCCGACCACCTCGCCGGCATCAGTGATCAGAATGTCCCCGCCGCAAGCAGCAAGTGCTTCTTTGGGGAGCCGATAGATGCAGTCATCCACCGTTGCCGAGCAGTAGAGGTCCTGGGAGCAGTTCCCGTTGGCGTCCGTCGGGATGATGTCAAGGTCCTCAGGATAAATGATGTCCACGGGCAATGATGTGATGTCGTGGTTGGGGTCAATTGCATACAGAAGCGGCGGTTCCACCCATTTGGAGCTGGTGATCATCCTCCCTGCCAGCGGGCCATATTTCTGGAAGTTGTCAGGCAGAGTGATCACGCCCTCCAAGCTGGGAGCCCCCGGGATGCTGGCAAATAGGGTCTTGCTGCCCGAAGCGCCGCCCGGCTGAGCCTTGACGCGCCACACATGGCCGCCATTGTCAAGGCCATTGCCAGTCACTACAATTAAATCATGCTCAAAGATGCCGGTCTGGTCAACGTAGAGCGCGCCGGTGACCGGACGTGTCTCCTGGTCGGTGGCATTGGTCAGTGTCGCCCACGACAGGTTGGTCGTGGTGCCGTTCGCTGAGACCCAGGCAACGCGTGTGAAAGCATTGGTGGTGGTGCTGTTTGTAATGGGGCCGATCCCGAAGTACATGTCCCCGGCGACGAAGTTGCTGAGGGAAGCCTTGACGGTGGCAAAGTGCAACTCGGGACAGACGTCGGTCCCCAGGCCTTGGATGCCCGTCCAGGGTGTTCCGTTTCCGTTGACCGTATAGTTGGTGAAATTGCGCGGGATGCCGCCACTCCAAAAGTTGTATGAGACGATCAGCGAGTTGGTGTAGGGGTTATGCTCCACGCTGACCGGCCCGGGGCACTGCACCACCTGCGTGAACTGCTGGGTCACACTGGCGGTGTCGAACAGCCAGAGGGTTGCTGCCGGATGATCCGGGTCGAGGAAATAGCTGTTGGTCGGGTGCAGGGTGAGGGCGACGGTTTCGTCCCACTCGAGCAAAGCGTCCTGATACGGGCTGACCTCGATATCGGCCGTGGTAAAGCCCTCAGGAATGGTGGCCGCGCCGGAGAGCGTGATGTAGTCCACCCCATTCGATGCGGTGCCGCCGATGGCGTAGCAGACCGTCAGGGCAGGCAGAGGGGCGCCCTCGGGAGCCGACCTGCTCAGTTGGAACCAGCCGCCAGGTCCGGGGGGCTCCACGGCGTCGGCCACTCGCTGTATCGACACGATCGCGTTTGTGTTCGCGAGTTCGACGGCTTCGAGGAACTTCATCGGCAGCGTGGTCGGCACCGCGAATGTCCTCACCCCTTCCCATGGACCAGTGAAGAGGAACTCCGAATTCCAGTAGGAATCGCTTAGGTTCGTCTTGCTCAGGACCAGATGCTGGTGGCCGTACACGCAGTTGGTCACGGTCAACGTGGCGAAGGTGTTCGTCGGTTCCTTGGCGATGAGCACGGAGAGGTATGGACCGCCGAGGAGCAGCGTCTGCTGGCTCGGCTCCTGGAGCAGGGCCGCTTCCGCCGCGAGGGCCTCGGCCCACGCCTGCGCCTCGCGCGCGAGTTGCTCGTAATCCACGGCGCGGTCATCATAGATCCAGGAGTTGTCGCCGATCCAGTAAACGGGCAATTCCGGGAACGGATTCACCGGGAAAGGCGGATACTTGGGACGCTGGAGCGAATAGAAGGCGCCTGTTCGCCGAGTGTCATTGGGGACAGCCGCTGGCGATATCGGGCTCAAAGGAGTCGAGCCGTCCGCGGGACCGGCCAGCATAGCCGAACCAGCGGGTCCCGTGGGATCAGTCGCGACCTGATCGGATGTTTGTGCCTTTGGGCTGCCGGTCCACAGCAAAGCAAGCCCCACCAAGCCCAGACACAGGCTCCAGCTCCGTCCAGTACGGCTCAGGCGCCTGAGTATCTTGTGATGTGCACCGTTCTGTCGCAGTGCAGACGCGTCTGACATCTTGTCCTCCTTCCGAAGCATCCGCTGTTCGGCCCGCGCCACTTCTCTTTCTCTCTTTTCCACGCTCTGTAGCGCACACGCAGACACGCAGAGGGAGGCATGTCAAGCTGAATCAAGTTGCCTGAATCAACCAGTGCGCATCTGCGATTTTTCGGTGGCGATAGCGTTTGATGATTGTGGGTGGAG
>DAOOQY010000711.1:0-3088 GCA_035389025.1 Verrucomicrobiota bacterium | reverse complement strand
AGGTGATCGCCCTGGCCCGTGAACACGGGGTCTCGGGTTACAAAGTCAACGGGGTCGGAGGCGCCGGAGGCTCGGTCACGCTCCTGCTCAAGCCCGGCGCGCGCGAGAAGCACGCGCTCATTGCGGCCATCGAGGCCGCAAACCCCGATTTCCGCAACCTCCCCATCCGCCTGGCGCCTCAGGGCCTGCGCCGCTGGCGAACGGATTGAGCCGGTCTTCGATGCCAATAAGGTTTTGGGCCGGGCCAGCGCCGATTCATGAAGTGCAGCGTCGACGGCTCATCGCCGGGAAGAAGCGCTCTTCATCTGCGTCGGTCGGGGACGAGCCGTCCCCGCTCCGGCCTTTTCGCCTTCACGAATTGGGCCTGGGGCCGGGGACCTCGAGGCTGTTTTGACTTTCCAAGTGAGCATGCAGATGCGTGACTAGCCCGCATGTTTCATCGACTTGTGACTGCGGCGAGGCCGAAAACTCCAAAATGCGGACCGCTCCGGGCCGGAAGAATCCAGTTCTTTGGGTTGGCCGCGGTGCTGGGTGTGCTGCCGGCGTTGGCGGGCGTTGTGACGCATCCCGCCCCGGCGGAGGAGACGCTGTCGTCCGATTACACGGTCGTGGCGGACGGCCAAACCGTGCCGGTCTACACGGCTCGCACCCTGGATGCGCCCTTTGCGGGCAAGCAGTGGGACTTTGGCGGGCCCTATGCGTTCGCCAATTTCGTCACCGACGGCCCGGTCGAAGTGCGTATTCGCTCGGGTCGGTCACTTGCAAACACTGTTATTCGGCCAGCACGACCCGATGTCACGATGCGCGTGGAACCGGACGGCGCGTTGGTGGTGTCACTGCCCGGGCCGCGCAAGCTGAGCATCGAGCCGGATGGGAAGAAGGGGCCGTTGCTCCTGTTCGCCAATCCACCCGAAGAGAATCCGCCCCAGCCGAACGGCGCGGGCGTGATTTACTTTGCCCCGGGCGTGCATCGACCGGGACGGATTGAGGTCACGAACAATCAGACGCTTTATTTGGCCGGTGGCGCCGTGGTGAAGGGCGGGGTGTACGCCCAAGGCGAGAACATCCGCATCACCGGCCAAGGAATTCTCGATGGCTCGGATTACGAATGGCGCAAAGGACCGACGCCTCACGTGATTTCGATCCGAGGGACGAACGTCGAGGTGAGCGGCATCACGATTCGAGGGGCGTCGCATTGGACGATTGTGCCGCGCGACAGCCGCCACGTGACGGTTCGCGGCGTCAAACTGTGCGGTTCACGGGTGCAGAACGACGATGGCATCAACCCGTGCAATTCGCAGGAGGTGCTGATTACGGACTGCTTCATCCGGACGGACGACGATTGTGTGGCGCTCAAGGGGCTCGAGTTCGAGGCCCCGAACAGCAATGTCGAGCGGGTGACCGTCGAGAACTGCATCCTGTGGTGCGATCGGGCGCGCATCTTCCTCCTGGGCCACGAGAGTCGGGCGCCCTTCATGCGCGCCATCACGCTGCGGAACCTGGACATCATCCATTTCACGATGACGCCGTTTCTGTTCGAGCCGGGCGAGGAGATGCGCCTGGAGGATGTCACAGTCGAGAACGTGCGGCTGCACGGGGAAGGGCAGGGGGAACTGGCCCGGTTCAAGCCGGTGGTCAACCAGTACATGCGCAACCAGGTGCCCGGACACGTGCAAAACATCGTGTTCCGCAACGTGACCCTGACCGGTCAGGCGGGCGCCTACCGCGTGCAACTCGAGGGCGCGGATGCGGATCACGCCGTGCGGGACGTCAGGTTCGAGAACGTGGAAATCCTGGGCGACCGGCTGGCGGCGGGTTCGGACCGCCTCGCGGTGGGCGAACATGTCGAGGGGATCAAGTTCGCACCAATGTTCGAGGACGTGCAGGCCGCGCCGAAGCCCGTGGCGCAGTATGGGTATCGGGGGATGGCGGGGAACATAGTCGAGTTGAAGGACGGCAGTCTTCTGCTCTGCTACACCGACGGCGGCATCGTGACCCGGCTGTCGCGGGATGGAGGGCGCGCGTGGGGCGAGCAGAAAATGCTGGTGCCGAATCCGGCGGGGCCGTCGCGTCGGGGGTACTACTGCCATCCATCGCTTCTGCGGCTGAAGAGCGGGGAGATGCTGCTTTCGTACATCTACTCGGTTTATCCGCCCGTCAACAAGCTGCCGTACTACGGCCACAACTACTACCGGCGCAGCGCCGACGATGGTCAGACGTGGAGCGAGCAATTCTGCATGACGCCGACCACGCAGTACATGATCGCCCACAACGACAAGGTCCGGCAGTTGTCGACCGGGCGCGTCATTGCCATGGCCGAGTACTGGAAATACATCGGGGCCAACGATCACGCCGGGTACGTTGCGACGGCCTATTACTCGGACGACGACGGCTACACGTGGCTGCGAAGCGAGAACGATGTGGATTTGCATCCCGTCGAGGCGCAGGAACCGCACGTGGTGGAATTGAGTGACGGCCGACTGATGATGGTCTGCCGCACCTACAGCGGGTACCCGGTGCGGTCCTTCTCGACCGATGGCGGAAAGACGTGGTCCGCGGGCGAGCAGATTCCCGGCGTGAAGACGTCACGCAACTCGGGTGCCGTGACTGTCGAGCGTATTCCAAAGACCGGGGACCTGGTGCTGCTGTCCCAGACCGGCGAGGGCGGGACGGGCCGGTACCGGACGCCCTTTGCCGCCTTCCTGTCCCGCGACGACGGCAAGACCTGGACGTTTGCGCGAAACCTGGCGGAGGATGCCGACAATGACTACGGCTATCAGAGCCTGATCTTTATCGGCGACACGGCTCTGGTCAGCTTTCATACGCGCGACGGCATTCACGTGGCCCGGATGAGCGTCGATTGGTTCTACCCCTAAAACACACGGGGCCGAACTTCCAAGTTCGGCCCACAACAACGAGAACTGGGGACACGATACGCGCAGACGGTTTTCGCGCCAGTCACCAATACTGGTGACACCAGCCCGCCACTGCGTCTGGAGGTTGTCGGTGGGAATCGAATATGCGCCGCGTGGAGGCACGCGGCCTCGTGTGCTCTGTTCGCGCACACGAAGGCGTTGGAGTGGGGACG
>DAOOQY010000710.1:0-3091 GCA_035389025.1 Verrucomicrobiota bacterium | reverse complement strand
TCTTTGTCCGACTCAAGCCGCACGCCGAACGGACGTTCCGCTGGACGCGCCTCTTTCAGTGGCCGCCCTGGCGGGCATTCGAGAACAACTACACGCAGCGCGACATCCAGCGGATGATCCGCGCCCGCCTTGCGGGCATCCCCAGCATTCGATTCCAGGTGCGCAATCCGCAGACATTCGTCGGCGGCGGCCCGAACTTCGACATCGATTTCGCCCTGCTCGGCCCGGATTTGACGACTCTCTGGCGCTACGCCGAGGCCCTGCGCGAGAAGGCGCCCGAACTCGGGCTCTTGGATGCCGACACCACGCTCAAACTCGACACGCCCGAACTGCGCGTCGAGATCGACCGCGACCGGGCGGCGAACCTAGGCGTGGATACGGAGGATATCGCGACCGCGCTGCGGATCATGGTCGGAGGCGACACCGAGGTGACGCGGTTTCGCGATGAGAGCATGAACGAGGATTACGATGTCGCCATCCGGCTCAAAGAGGGCGATCGCAATGACCCCGCAGCCATCGCCAGTCTGTTCGTGCCGCGGCAGGGCGGGCTGGTCCGACTTGACAACGTGGTCAGGCTGGTGCCCACCCAGAGTCCGTCGCGGATCGACCGGTTGGACCGTCAGCGGCAGGTCAGCCTCCGGGCCTCGGTGGCGCCCGGCTTCGCCCAGGCCGACCGCATCGCCGCGCTGCGGGCGGAGGTGGCGAAGATGGGGCTGCCGACCGGATACTCGACGCGTGTTTCCGGCCGGGCGCGCGAGCTTGAGACCACTTTCAACGAGTTTCTCTGGGCCTTCGCTCTCTCCGTGGTCCTCATGTACATCATCCTGGCGTCTCAGTTCGAAAGCCTTGTCCATCCGTTCACGATTCTTCTCTCGCTGCCGTTGTCCGTGCCTTTCGCCTTTCTCTCGCTCCTGATTGCGGGGCAGACGATCAACCTTTACTCAGCGCTGGGATTGCTCGTCCTGTTCGGCGTCGTCAAAAAGAACGCCATTCTTCAGATCGATCACATGAACAAGTTGCGGGCAGCCGGGCTCGACCGGGCGGCTGCCATTGTGCGCGGCAACCGCGAGCGCTTGCGCCCGATCCTGATGACCACCATGACGCTGATCGCCGGCATGGCCCCGCTGGCTCTTGGGACGGGTCCGGGGGCGGCCGAGCGCCGCGCGGTGGCGGTGGTGGTTATCGGCGGACAGGCCTTGTGCCTGTTCCTGACACTGATCGTCACCCCGATCGCCTACAGTTTTCTCGATGATCTCGGGCGCAGACTCCAATGGCGTGGGTGGCGCATCGAGACCGACAGTGCACTGGCCACCGCGCCTGCCGGCATGGAAATGGCGCGAGTCAAGAGCGATGAGTGATCGGCTCGGATCGGAGATGGAAGTCCCAGGATCGGAGGCGCAGGCAATGGGTCCGGGGGCACGCCCGAATTGCTCCCAAGGCTCCACAGTTCCTGATCCTCGGCCTGTGTCAAGGCCAAGCCACATCCAAGAGGCGCACGGTTCCGACACCGCCCCGTCCTTCGCATCCCGCTCGGGTCGTTCTTCCCGCCGCGCCCATGCCCACGAGACCGCTGCGCCCCGCCTCTACCGATGGGCTGAAGGAGCGACGGAAGGGCTGATCTGCGCCATGGTCCTGTTCTCCGTCTGGGCCGTCGCTTCGATGCCGGCCTGGGCGGTTTGGACCATGAACGGAGCAGGATACGCTCTGGGTCTTCTCCTCGCGACCAAACGGCTGACCAGCCGGGTCACGGGCTATGAGCCGGCTCGATGGGACGAAGGCGCAGCCCGATGGCCGATGCGCCTGTTGGGGGCGCTGACGATGGTCCTCGTGCTTTGGTGCCTGATCAGCGCTTTGAACCCGCGCGCCATCGTCGACCTCGCCCAACTCCGTCTTGACCTTCGTGAGGGCACGATTCCCTGGCTGCCGCACAGTTGTGATGCCCCGAGCAGTTGGTTCGCTTTTTGGCAGTATCTGGGCCTGGCCTGCGGCTTCTGGGCCATTCGTGATTGGCTCCTGGGGAAGACCCGACGCGAACGCCATGACCGCGAGCCTTCTCCCGGTTCGGCATCCCCCAACTCCGATCTCCGAACTCCGATCTCCGAACTCCGATCTCCGAACCGCCACAGGCCTGTGGCTGAGGTCTTGCCGGCCCGGCTGAAGCGCCTCCTGTGGGTGCTTTGTCTCAACGGCGCTGCTGTGGCAGTCGTGGGCATCTTGCAGCGGCTTTCGGGGACGACCAAACTGCTCTGGGCTTTCGAGCCTGTGCATGCGGGGATCAACCGGACGCAGTTCGGTCCGTTCGACTATTACGCGAATGCCGCCCAGTATCTCAACCTGCTCTGGCCCGTCTGTCTCGCTTTCTGGTGGTATCTGCACCACGCTCGAAGAAGCTCGGTGCGTCGCGCGGTTCGCGCCGGCGATTCGCCTCACATCCTCTTGCTTCCGGCGGCGTTCCTCCTGTTTGGCGCGGCCATCTTTGCGGGCTCCCGCGGGGGCGCTTTGGTGGCTTTTGCCCTGTTCATTGTCTCGGCGGGTCTGGTGTTGGCGGGGAGCACGCCGCATGTGCGGAAGATTGGGATTGTGCTCGTGGGCTTGCTGGGCCTTGCGGGCGCCGGGGCCGCCCGATTGGGCGGATGGCAGGCGGTGACCCGATTGCTCGAACCGCCAACGCATTTTGGCACGGGTGTCGAGGGAGGGCTGTCTGACTTCACTCTGCACTTTGTCTTTGACTGCCCGACCGAGGGCGCCGCGCGGTGGTGGAGCTTGGCCTACCTTGTGTCGGATTCATCTGATGCCGGGCAGAACTCGGCGCATCTCTATGTCTACAAGGACACGCTCGGTTTTCTGGTTCGCGGCGATTCTGCCACCAACCAAATCCGTGTCGTCTGCACGAACTTCGTTCCCCTGTTTGGCGGACGCCGGGTGGCTGTTAGCGCTGTGAGGAGCCAGACGAATCTGGCATTGTACGCCGAGGGCGACCCGCTTCGAGTCGTCACGAATCGGTCGCGGTTTCCACCTCTGACCAACAGGATCAGCGCATCGGTGCTGCGCGTGCAGCGCGATCGGGACCCGAAGCGCCCTTCGGACACGC
>DAOOQY010000709.1:0-3098 GCA_035389025.1 Verrucomicrobiota bacterium | reverse complement strand
ACTCTCGAAAACTCGGGGTTCGGCATTGACGCATGCCAATGACAGGGTTTGAGTTGCGCCCATGCCCGCTCCAGTTCAAACACTCGAGCCCGAAGGCCGCCTCGGAGGTTGGCGAAGACCCGTCTGGACCTCACGCGCCGTCGTGTCGCCCTCCCGACCCCTACCCCTGGGCGTTCAGGCCATCGCTCCTCTGCCAACACAGCGTGATTTATGAAACCTCCCACACCCCTCGTGACCGTGTCGCCAAAGAAGCGCTTTCGCTGGTTCGGCCCGCTTTGCCTCGTGGTGCTCCTGGTGGCATTCATCTTGCAGTACCGCCAGACCGCGCAACTCCGCCGGGCGATGGACGAATCGCGCCTGGCCGAGCAGACGCGCGCCCTCAACGCCGTCACCGAGGATTCAGAGATGGCAGACCTTCGCAGCCAGGTCCTCCAACTCCGCGATGCGTTGACCCGCTTCCAGACCGTGGCGACGAACCAATCCGACCAGCCCGGCGGTCCTGTTCCCAGCCCGGGCGACACCCGATCCGAGGCTGTCGACTGGGTTCGCTGGGCGGCCCTGCCGGGCAGCCAGGTGATCATCGAAGGCACCTCGAGCATCCACGACTGGACGGTGAAAGGCGGCATTATCGGCGGCTTCTTCGAGACCGAGCCGGCGTTCCTCACGGCGCAACCGGTTCCCTCCGCCTGGACCAACCAGGCCGTCGCGCGGGTCCAGGTCAAAATCCCCGTTCGATCCCTCCGGAGCCAAACGTTCATCGGGGCGTCCAAGATGGACGAGATCATGCAGGAGGCGATGCGGATGAAGGAGAATCCGGACATCCTCTATCGACTTCGCTCCATGAAGGCCAAAGAAGCACCGTCGGGGCCGGATGTAGTCGTGAAATTCGACACCGTCGGCGAACTGACCGTGGCGGGGGTCACCAACGCCATTGACATCGAGGTGCAGATGCGTCGTCTCGAGACCAATCGCCTCCGGTTCAGCGGCGTCAAGACACTCAAGATGACCGACTTCAAGATTCCGCCCCCCTCACCGACACTCCCGGGCATGGACTTCATCAAGACCGGTGACGAGGTGACGATCCGGTTCGAATGGCTCACAGGCTCCAGGGTCAGCCCTTAAGTTTAAAGTTCGGTGACGAGTTATTGGCCGTCGTGTCCCGCAAGACCGCGCGAAAGAAGATCGGGCGGCGATTAAATTAAAACTTAAGGGCTGACCCTGTTGCCGGATGCCGGATTGCCTTGACCTTTCACGCGCCTCGCCCGTAGCTTTCAGGCCATGAAACGCAACTTCCCGGCAGCCATTCTCTGTTTCATGACCTTAACATTCGCCTCCTCTCCCCGCGCCGCCGCCGCCTCGTTCGGCGACGACGTCGCCTTCCTGAAGAAACACGTCGATGTCATCGAACTCAGCGACAAGAAAGGAGCGGCCAAGGCTGCGGTGTCGGCGGCTTACCAGGGGCGCGTGTTGACGAGCACGGCGGGAAGCGACGCCGGCCTGAGCTTCGGCTGGATCAACCGGGAGTTGATTGCGTCGGGCAAACACCTGCCGCACATGAATGCGTTCGGCGGAGAAGACCGTTTCTGGCTGGGGCCGGAGGGGGGGCAGTTCTCGATCTTCTTTGCGAAAGGAGCGAAGTTCGAGCTGTCGGACTGGTTCACGCCGGCGGCCATCGACACCCTGCCCTTCGAGGTGGTCCGAACATCGCAGGATCGGGCGCGGTTCGCCGCCGAGTTCGCGCTCACGAACTACTCGGGCACCCGATTTGACGTCGCGGTGGACCGCCAGGTCCGTTTGCTCCGCCCGGCGGCCGCGTGGAAGAACCTTGGGACCAAGGCGGTCGATGGTGTGAGTCTGGTGGCGTTCGAATCCAAGAACACGCTGCAGAACACCGGCGCGAAAGCCTGGACAAAAGAGAGCGGTCTGCTCTCGATTTGGATTCTTGGCATGTTCACCCCCTCGCCATCGACCACCATCGTGGTTCCCATCGTGCCCGGGCCGGAATCCGAACTCGGGATCAAGGTGACCTCCGATTACTTCGGCGCCATTCCTCCGGAGCGGCTGGTGGTGAGGGAGGATGTCATCTACCTGAGCGGCGACGGGAATTACCGCAGCAAGATCGGGATCAGCCCGATGCGCAGCAAGGCTGTGCTGGGCAGCTATGACGCCGACAACCGCGTTCTCACCGTGGTGCAATTCAGCCAGCCCGAGGGAGTCACCGACTACGTCAACTCGCTCTGGAAACTGCAGGACAATCCCTACGGCGGCGATGCGGCCAACAGCTACAACGACGGCCCGCCCGCACCTGGCGCCAAACCCATGGGCCCGTTCTACGAGCTCGAATCCTCGTCGCCGGCCGCCGCGCTGCGTCCGGGCAAGAGCCTCACTCACGTCCACCGCACCATCCATCTGAGCGGCGACGAATCGGCGCTCGACACGGTGGCTCGGGCGGCCTTGGGCGTCTCCATCGCCGACATTAAGAACGGACTCAAACCCCGGTAGTTTTTGCCGAGGAGAAACGTGCCGGGATCGAACCCAGTCTGACCCCGTCAACTCGGAGCATTTCGACGATTGCACTCGGACAGCCCCAAGCGAGCGGGCCGTCCGGCCACTATGCAGGAAAATGAGGATGCGAGCCGGTTTCGGGGCGCGCCGTGGCGGTCCGTGGCGACCTCGGCGCCTGCGCGGCTCGAGACCACTGCGCCTATTCTATGAGCACTGACACTGACAAGAAGAGCATGTTCGTCACACGCGACGGGAAGAATGTCCTGTTCACATTCGTTCTCGTCAGTTCCCTGTTTCTTCTCTGGGGATTCTGCAACGGGATGATCGACGTGATGGATAAGCATTTCCAGGAGGAACTCCATCTGAGCCTCTCGCAGTCGGCTTGGGTCCAGTTCGCCCACTACCTGGGGTACTTCCTGATGTCGCTGCCCGCCGGGTGGCTGGCGATCAAGCTCGGATACAAAGGCGGCATCATCGCGGGTCTGCTCCTGGTCGCGGCAGGCGGATTCTGGTTCATCCCGGCGACGCACATCGCCCAATTCTGGGCGTTCCTGACCGGGGTGTGCGTGATCGCGTCGGGCCTGACGTTCCTC
>DAOOQY010000708.1:0-3105 GCA_035389025.1 Verrucomicrobiota bacterium | reverse complement strand
CGGCGGCCAGCCCGTGTCGCCAAACAAGTGAGCGTGACTGTCTATCACGTCAGCAGGATACGCGGGCCGAGGTTGCGTCATCCAAAGCCCGGCCATCGTCAGCGACAGGAGAATGGCTCCGACACCCACGATTCGCCACCAAGTCGCCACACCGATCGGTCGCTTCCACGACCGCAGGCCCCGCCAGATCAGGATGAACACAAGAATCTGTGCGGCGCTCCCCATCAGCGCCGCGACCACGCAGAAACCGGCCATGCCCGAGAAGAGCGGGATGCGTCCCCACAGCGCGGCCACACCCGTCACGCCCAGTGTGGTCGGCAGGCCGATGGTGCTCAGCCACAGAAGTCCCAGGACGGAGTAAGCCTTTGCCAGACCCAAGGTCGCCCCTGCGAGCAGGCCGCTACCGATGCCCAGCGTGAGCAGGGTCGTCACGGCCGCGACCAGCACTGGCTTTCGCCATCCGCCCGCCACTCGCTTGCCTGGTTGCGGAGTGCTCATGTTGGTGAGGGATCATTGGCTACGGTTCGCGGCTCAACCCACTTGCTGTGCAGTTTTCCGCGCGCGCAGCCGTGCGATGAATGCTGCCAACGCGGCTCCGGCACAGGAGCAGCCCAGGGTGATATTGGCCACCACCAGCATCGCCAGGGCGGCCGCACCGGTCACGAGCGCCCAAACGACGATGACCGAGCCGAACGGGGCAAAGTTCAGGGCGGCGATCACCGGCCAGTCTTGACGCAGGGCCCGTGGGTTGCCGCGCGAGAGAAAGAACTGCGCGATCAAGAAGCAAATCCACATACCGACAACGAACGCGCATCCCCAGTTCAGGGCATCTCCACCTTCTGGGCACATTGTGCAAAACGCGAGCCAGGTCAAGGAGAAGGTCTGCACGATAAGCAGGACGCCCAGGCCGAATGCCAGGAGGATCTTCCAGTTGCGACTCATCCAACTGTTCGGAATGGTCTGGTTGAGGACTTCAGGAGCGATCGGAGGTTCATCCTTCTTCATGACCGAGAGCGCTTTTTGCTGGGAGCTGCAGTAATCCTCAGATGTCCTCTTTGGGTGACGCTTCTTTGCATAGGCGGCACTGATGAGCCCCCCCCGCGTAGGAGGCGACGAACATGAGCACGCCAAACGCGCACCACACGTCAACCGGCAGTGCGTCGCTCGGAGACAGCCCAATCCTTGCGGCGACTCCCACTAGAAGGACCGGCAAGGCAAAAAGGACTGAGCGCATCGCCCTGCCACGTCCGCTGTGATAGGCGCATCGCCCGGACGTGGCGACACCCACCGCACAGGAAGTCGCTCCGAGGGACAAGAAGAAAATCCAATCCCCGGTTTCGAGGATCAGGAAGCCCAGGCCAAGCAGGGCGAGGGGCACGAAGCCGAGGAAGGCGTGCAAACCCAAGCTGCTGTCGAACCGCGGCGTCTTGGCGTGGTCACCGGTTGGAGTCTGTTTGTCAGGCGCTCCGCATGGGACAGAAGATTGATTCTGGGGCTCGCTCACTGCGTTCGAGTGAAGCGCGGTGGCTGGAAGGACCTTTGTCATGGTCTTGGTTCCTGCATCAGTCATGCCACGCGCGGTTCCGTGCGAAATGAGCGGAATTCCCGAGGAAATCGTCGAAGCCCCACATCGGGAATTGACGGACGATTGACATAAAATGTCATGCACTCTACAACAAATGTCAGTCACGTATGAAAAACCTGATGCAGTCAGCCGAGCGCGCCTTTGCCGGGGTCATGACCCGGTTGGTGGCGTGCAACCACTTTCTCCCCGAGCGTATCGCCCTTGAGCAGGAGGCGCTGGGGCCGACTTTCGTGGACGATCCATCCATGGCCTGGAATCTGAGGGCCGACTCCGGGGCCAGGAGTCCGAACATTCTGCGACTGACCGAGCGAACTAGAGCGATCATCGACCGGCTCCTTCCATTGCTCAAACGCGCGAGCCGCCTGGCGGCTGACGAACGCGAGGGATACGCGAACCTGGTCTACTACTTCTTGTACCAGCGCTATCGGGATGACTTCCAGAAGCTGATGGCGTCCGGTGCGGCCCCCTCGAGTGTGGCCAAGTGTTTCCAGGCCTTTGCGAGGGACGTGCGGGCATACCTTGAGCCCGCCCTGAAAGAGCCGCTGTCGGGCCCGGAGGTGGCGCGCGTGTTCGCCGGTCTTTGGCAAGTCGAGCGGGCGTTCATCAACATCTTCACCCACATCGTCGGCAGCTCTCCGCCCGTGGCTCGTCTGCGGGCCGCCGTCTGGGAGTCCATCTTCACCTGCAATTTCGATCGCTATCGAAGAGGCCTTTTCCAGCGAATGCGCGAGATTACGACCCTCATCTGTGGTCCTTCCGGGACAGGCAAGGAGTTGGTGGCGCAGGCGATCGCCAGTTCGGGCTTCATCCCGTTCGATTCGGTTGCTCAACGGTTCGCCTGGGACCCGAAGGATCTGTTCCGGCCTCTGAATGTCTCGGCCCTGTCCGTTAACCTGGTCGAAGCGGAGTTGTTCGGCCACAAGCGCGGCGCTTTCACCGGGGCCCTGCAGGATCGGGCGGGCTGGCTCGAGGTGTGCCCCGAGGGCGGGGCGGTCTTCCTGGATGAGATCGGCGAGGTGGACGTGTCAGTCCAGGTCAAGTTACTGCGCGTCCTGCAGACGCGGACATTCCACCGGCTGGGCGAAAGCAGGCCACGGTCATTCTCCGGCAAGATCATCGCGGCGACCAATCGGGATCTCGTCCAGGAGATGGAGGCCGGGCGGTTCCGCCGGGACTTCTACTATCGTCTCTGCTCGGATGTTATCGTCACCCCGTCGTTGCGCGAACAGTTGGCCGATTCTCCCCAGGAATTGCCGCGATTGGCGGGGTTTATTGCCCGCCGGTTGGTTGGGGACGAGCAAGGCGAGGAACTGGCCGCGGAAGTCCTCGATGTGGTGGCGAAGCAACTGAGTCCGACCTATGCCTGGCCGGGGAACTTTCGGGAATTGGAGCAATGTGTGTGCAACGTGCTGGTGCGCCGGCGCTATGAGCCACTGCGTCTTACGGCTGGCCGTCCCGCGGCGGCGCTGGCGGCGGAGTTGGAGAGCGGGCGGTTGACGGCGGAGCAGATCCTGCGGCGG
>DAOOQY010000707.1:0-3105 GCA_035389025.1 Verrucomicrobiota bacterium | reverse complement strand
GCTCCGAGGAATCCCTCGTGGAGGAAGACCGGGCGATAGCCGTGGTCGGTCACCCAGCGGATGGCGGCGTCGAGCCGCTGGGGGTGATCGGCGATGTAATTCGCGTAGAACGGCCAGAAGTACTGTTCGTGCGTGAACAGGTCCATGATCTCCGCCTGGTTGGGGTCTTTCGCGAGCGGCTCGAACGTGGGCGCGATCTGGTCGAGGGGCGTGCTGTTGCAGACGATATCCACGCGGGAGAAGACAATCCCGCTGTCGAAGTGCTTCCAGCAGTCGTGTCGGGAGAGATACTCCGAGACGGTGTCGTCGAACCGGTAGTTCACGTCATAGCGTCCGCTCCATTTGACGAAGTAGCCGCTCAGCGCGCGCACCCCGCGATCGAAGAGCGGCTTGAGCGATTCCTGCCGCGTCATTCCCCAGTGGATCACGGTCGGAGGGGCGTAGCTTTGGGCCCCGGCGAATCGGTGAATCTGCTCGGCCACCTGATCGAAATCGGCGATCAGTCTCTCCGGGGACACATCCTCATACGGGCGATCGGGCTTGTCCGCGTGGGCATGGAAAGCCAGCTTGAGCCAGTTCGCACAGTCGCGCCACTCGCCTTTGTAGCGGTCGGAGAAGTGAGTCAGGTCGAAGCCATCGGCCGTTGTGTAGTAGATGTTGACGGTGAACTTGACCCCGTAGTCCCGGTGCAGCTTGCGAAGCATCGCCAGGTAGAACGAATCGAAAAGCGAGCGGTACTGCTTCTGGTGGATATCGCGCAGAAAGAAGCTGTTGTCATCGATCGAGAAACGGTATCGGGGAAAGGAATGCCGGTCCCAGACGACACGCACCCGATCCTCGAGCCGGCCTGAGCCCCCTGGGCAGGTGGCTGTGATGGTCGTCTCATGCTCGCGCAACACGACATCCGTCGAGAAGGTCTCGCCTTGGCGTTCCGCGTCCTTGCCGCAGACCATGACCCGGGCGTCCGCGGGAGCGACGCCGGAAACCCGTATTGCCAGTCCGCCATCCACCGCCTTCCCATGGCGGCGGTTCAAGACGGCTCCATCGAAGGGCTCGTTGATTTTGAAGGGCGAGGCCCCGGACGCCAATGCGGTCAGGCGGTCTCCCCAGACAATCCCTGCCGTGCCCAGCGCAGCCGACCCCAGGAAGTCACGGCGTCTCATTCGCTGTTGTTTCATGCTGTCGATTCCCGGCCAGCCCGCGCAGACTTGGTGCCCACGTTTTCAGATGACCGTCGGACATTACCAGAGCGTGCGGGCCCGTGTCGAGCGAGACGTCCGGACGGTCAGCGGTTCTGCCCATGAACCTCGTAGCCGCGGACGTCAGTCCGCGCCATCTCGCTCCGCCGAAGAGAAGGAACAGCGCCGACTCACGTCGGCGGCTACGAACCGGTTCGAGGGCGCAACGCGCGCTTGAAAATCGGGGAAGTCTCATTTTGGGTGCAGGGCCCTGACGCCGGGTGGGGGCACCCGGCCTACAAGGACGGAATCATCAATGTTGTAGGCCGGGTCCCCTGATCCGGCGCTCTAAGTTGAGAAGAAGGCGAAGCTGACCTGGCCCGCATGTCTCACACCCCGATGGTGCACAGGGCACTCAGACTTCGCAAGAGGACTGCTATGCGGGCCAGAAAGGAGGCGCCATGGCCCAAGTGTCATGAACACGTCACCGGCCGGCGCTTCGTCAATCAGCCTGCGTTGCGCCGACACACCGGAATCGGCGGTGAGGACCTTCACAGACGACATCACGAGGACCAACGAAAACCAGCAGACCCGGTCTCAACCTGCGGAAGAGTCACCGGTCGGCCTTGAGCGTGGCGCAGGCGAAGAGGCCGCCAGCGGTGCTGCCCGGATGGGCGACGAAGCGGACCACGACGGACTTTCTGCCTTGGGTGAGTGCGGCGGGCATCGCGTACTCGATGTCGAAGAACTCGCCGGGCTGGTTCTGGCTCAACGCCTGCGTGGCGACGCGTGTGCCGTTGACCAGGATGTCGAAAACCCGTCCCGAGTCGCTCCCCCAATACGTGCAGTGCAGTGTCACCGGAACCTCGGGCAGAACTTCCAGTTCATACTCGAACCACCCGCGTTCGGCATCCCGCCAGCGCCGCTGAGCATGCCTCCCATCGCGCGTGTTCTCGCCCTTGAGGCGATGGGCTTGCTCGGATTCGGCGACGCCGATCTCGACGGCGTCGATCGTCCGCGCAGCCCGGGCGGCCTGTCGCGCCGCCTCGCGGGCTTTGGCTGCCTCGCGCGCACTGCGCTCGGATTGAATCCGCTGCCACCCAGCCTCGTCCGTCAGCCGCCAATACACCGCATAGTGCTGGTCGAACAGTCGGTGGTACGGCACGAGTGTCACATCACTCGGCCGGCCGGCGCCGCTGGTGCGGAAGGTCAGAGCCCGGCCTTCGACCGGGCGAATCCAGGCATGCGGGTCACGTTGCGTCGCCACCATCACGGGCGCCTCGACGATGCGATCCGCGGGAAACTCGAACCAGTTGCCCGTCGTATAAACCAGGTCCTGCGGCACGTCGACCTTGCCCAACTCGCCGGCCAGGACCAGCGGGCCGTACATCACCGCCACAAGATTCGGATCGTCGGGCATTGGACACAGCCAGAGACGCATTGGCATCTGCATCTCGACCTCCGCCTGGTCGCGCCAGGTGCGGCGGATCGACAGGAACGATCCGTTCTGCGCCGTCACGGCCTGATCCTGGCCGTCGATCTTCAGGGTCACACCCTCCGTCGCCCATTGGGGCACGCGCAGACGCAGTTCGAACTCGGTCGGGGCTGCTGCTCGGATGGTCAGTTTCGTCGCGGAGGTGTCGGGGAACGTTGTGTCCTGGCGCACGGTGACGCCCTGATCGCGCCAGGTCAATTCGCTGGCGATGAATTGATTCACCCAGAGCGTTCGGTCGTTGTGAAAGTAGATCGTGTCGCCGTACGTGGCGTGGTTCTCGAGACCGGTCCCGGTGCAGCACCAGAAGGAGTCGCGGGGCGTGTTGAAGTACTTCCAATGCCCCGACGCCAGAGTGACGAAGTACATCATCATCCCCGTGCGCGGGTCCTGCGTCGCCAGGATCGAGTTGATGAGGTTCCGCTCGTAGTAGTC
>DAOOQY010000706.1:0-3107 GCA_035389025.1 Verrucomicrobiota bacterium | reverse complement strand
ACCGTTCGGCCAGGTCCACCAGCGTCATCGTCTCGGTTCCTGATCCCATAACAACATCCGGTCAAATGCGCGGGGCATCCATCGCAAAGCACACTGCATGCAAATAACGACACTGTCAAGTACTGTTCAATTAAAATCGGATTAGGCCAGCGGGCTCATTTCGTAGCCCGTCGGTGCACAGGAGGGCGGATGTGTAGTCCGCTCCCTCCATCCCTCCCGCCAGCTTGCGCAGCGCCAGACGCGGAAGTTGACAGTCTCGTTCACACGCGGTCTGTCGGCGGGGGTGTGGGTCACAAAAGCGTCGGAGTCACGTCCTCCCGCCGGCTCAGCTTCGGCGAGGGGCCGTTTCGATTGCGTTCAACATCGTCGAGGGCTGCGCGCGATCTTTTGAAGCGGAGTATGTCCACTTCCTGGATATGGCCTACGGCTCGGCGCGGGAAGTGGAATACCAGATCGGGCTTGCTCATCGGCTTGGATTCCTGCCCGATCCACTACATGCAGGGCTGGCGGCCCGGGCCATCGAAACAGTCAAGGCTCGGTGGCCTGCTCCGCTCCAGTTTCACCTTGACCCAACCCTACCGTTCGGTCAGCGTCCGAGCACACGAAATCAAGCTCCTATTGGTTGCGGCTCGTGGGCAGATCGAGGTGGAGATACGGCGATGTGGCCTCAGCTTCCCTCAGCAACCGTGTTCATTGTGCGAGCCCGTCCCCTCTCTGTCGGCACTTCAACCCGCTAACCCGCACATTTCACACCCCATCGGTGCCCAGAGGGCGGTCAGACCTCGCAGGATGATCGCTATGCGGGTTAGAAAGGCAAAACCGCGCCTGAGTGGAGGGATGGACCCGGGCAACAGAGTGTCGCTGGACCCGCGAGATTTCGAAACGCTCCGAACTTCATCTTTCCATATGCGGGCGCGGTTTTGCCAGAGCCCGGATATGAGACCCCGCGAAGCCTTGTGAAATATCCGGGCTAAGAACGAACATTTATGAAATCCACGTGGAGGGTCGCAAACCAAGGTGAAGTCCGGAGAGAGGCGTTTACGAAGGCGAGACTGTGCGCAGTACTGGTTCTGAGCGGGATGATGGCCACACCAGTTGGAGCCGGGTTGGTCCCGCGCTTTGACACAGCCGGTGGAGGGGGCGACGCCGCCAAGACGGCTTCCGCATTGCGAGCAGCACCTGGCACCAACGCGCCGGCATCAATCGCCCAAGCCGCGTTAGTCGCCAAGGCCAAAGCCACAGGCTCGGTGCCGGGACAATTGCTGGTCAAACTCAAGCAAGACTCGCTCACGGCGGGTGATTTCCAGAAGTTGAGACGGGGCGAGAAGGTTGCGCCGAGTAGTTTGGGACGGAACGCTGAACTCGGACCCTTCATTTCGAAGCACAATGTAAAGGCGCTGCAGCCGGCCTTTCGGTCAGGACGACAGGCGTATAGGCCAGCAGCTTCCAAGCTGGCGCAGCAAGCGGCTTCCAAACGCGACGCCCTGCTGCGCTGGTGGCGGATGGACCTGCCCGAGGGAGTGGATGTGGGCAAGGCGATCGCGGAACTCAAGGAGCATCCGGCGATCGAAAAGGTGGAACCAGTCTATGAGAGGCGGCTGCACCAAATCATCCCTCCTCCCATTACCGGCTTACCGGACGGGACCACCGACCCGCTGATCAATCAGCAGTGGCACCACACGGCCGTCAGAGCGCAGGCGGCATGGAATTATCTGACGAATAGCGGCTCTCCGATAGGAGGCATGCACGATGTAGTCGTGGCCGTCATAGACACGGGTGTGGACTACACCCACGAGGAATTGGTCGGGAACATGTGGACCAACCCTGGTGAGATTCCCGGCAATGACCTGGATGACGACCATAACGGGTTTACAAATGACGTGCATGGCTGCAGCGTCACCTCCGATTCCCGAAGCCATTCGGGTGATCCGATCGACCTGCACGGTCATGGCACTCATGTGGCGGGTATCATCGCCGCGACTGCATTCAATCTCAAGGGCGGTGTCGGGGTGGCGTTCAACGTGCAGATTATGGCCATCCGGGCCGCCCAATACTCTGGGACTCTGACCACCACGGATATCGCAGAGGGCATCCTTTACGCGGTGGATAATGGAGCCGAGGTCATCAACATGAGTTTCGGCGGTTACCAGCGGTCACACATCGAGGAGGATGCCCTGGAAATGGCGCTTAGCCAGGCGGTCCTAGTGGCGGCGGCGGGCAACGACGGGTTGAATGCCTGGCAAGCCCCGTTATATCCAGCCGCTTTGCCCTATGCACACGGCGTCATGGCCACCACCACAGACGGAACGCTGGCTTGGTTCTCGAATTTCGGTTACGACATGGCGGCGCCAGGGGAGAGCATCCTGAGCACGCTACCCGGCAACCAATACGCCGCCTGGAGCGGCACATCCATGGCGGCACCGATCGTCTCCGCGGCAGCGGCATTGATGCGCTCCTTCTTCTGGCAGCGCGAAATCTACTCCTCCCGCTTCCTGATGGGCAGTTTGAGCCAGAACGGCCTGCCGTTGGACATCTACAAGGCGCTCACGGAGCCCCCGCAACCGGGCGTCTCAATGCTGGAGAACTGGTTATTCGATACGCCCTCGATCAGCCCGAACAACAACTCGAATGGCATTGTGAACTCGGGAGAGACCATCCACCTCGCCATTGAAGCTATCAACCGGGCCGGAATAGCCAATAAAGTGGTTGGAACTCTCGTCGCGCAAGCGGAGGGAGCAGTGTTTCCCGATCCGTATGTGACACTCGATGTCGCGAATGTGGACTTTGGCGATATGGGCCCGTGGAATATTACCGACAATGGAATCACTTACGACGCGCAGGGCGTCATTACCGGCGTGAGCCGGCCCTTTGTGTTTACAGTGGCGCCCGATTGCCCCAATGATCACGTCATCCCGTTTGAACTGACCTTTACTTTCTATGACGGATGGAACCCCGACAACCCTGGACCTTACACCCGCGTCATGCGATTCAACTATCCAGTGGTGCGCGGGCGGGATGTACCCACGGTGATCAACAGCAACATGGAGCTCACCGCCCAGGACTATTGGATTGTAAAAGGACCGGTGCTCATTGAACCGGGGGCGACC
>DAOOQY010000705.1:0-3108 GCA_035389025.1 Verrucomicrobiota bacterium | reverse complement strand
GATCGCCGCTTCGAAGGATGGCTGTTCGGTTATCCCTCGTGCTGCATCGAGAGTTACCTTGCCCACGGGTACCGCCCCAACGCGCTCGATCGCGGGGACCAGCGTCTCCTGTTCCATTGGGCGTGTCCGCGATGTCAGGTGACGCCCATCTTGCTGCCTCATTACCGGCGCCTGCACCGCGCCTGTCGCACCGGCGGGCGCAACGACCTGCGGCTCGGCAAACCGTCCGTCCGATCCAGTCCGAGAATCCGTCGCGCCTTGCGCCGGAGCCTGGCCATGGCGGCGTCGCTCGTCGCTCTCGGCGCGTCCTCCCCCCCGGCATGGGCCGGGTCCTCGCCGGACCCGCACCAGATTCCGCTCGATGTGTGGACGGATGCCGATCGCGACGGGTTCAATGACGCTCAGGAGTTGCTGCTGGGGCTGGATCCGAATCGGGCGGATCAGGACGGCAACGGCGTGTCGGATGGCGTGGATTGGGCGTTGAAACTGTCCGCGGCGATCCAAGCGCTCCCGGGGGAGGTGTCTCCGACCCAACCGTATCGTCTCGCCCATATGGCGTTCGGATTGGAGACGTGCAGCGTCTGTGGGGAAGCCGTGAACATGGGGTTCTACGAAATCGTCAGCCCGCTCGAGAATCTCAGCGCCGCGGTTCCCTGCATTGCCAAGCACTACCTCGAACACGGCAGTCTGGCCTACGCGGGCAGCGAGCACCAGGGCGTCTTGAACGTGCCTCGGCTGCGAACGGCACTCGAGAGCGCCGGGCAGGGAGACGGGCATCAATCGCCTGTTTCGCCCGATCAAGACGAGGACCTCCTCACCGATCGGGAAGAACTCGATCTCGAGACCAATCCGGCGAATGGCGATGAGAACGCCAATCACCTGCCCGACGGTGCCGACCTCGCCGTCGCGTGCGCCACGCGCATTGCCGGGCTTCCCGTGAAACCCTCGGCCGACCACCCCTACCGCTTGGATTTCGAACTCAAAGGACTGGAACGATGCGCGGTGTGCGGGACCAATGTGAATATGGGGCACCTGACCGTGTGCAATGCTCGCGCCGGCCTCTACGCCGCCCTCCCGTACATCGCGCTCCATCATCTGGAGCATGGCAGCTTTTCCCATGCAGGCAGCGTCCACGGCTCCGGCCGGCTGGACCCGGTGCTTCTCCGCGGTGCGCTCGATGAAACCGCCCCCAACCACCTTGTTACGGCCCGCGAGGATGGAGACGAAGACTGGCTCACGGACGCCGAAGAGAAACGCTTCGGCACCGACCCCGCGGTGGCAGACACGGACGGCGACGGCGTTCCCGACGGATTTGCCGTGGCGCGGCGTCTTTGGAAGTCGATTGTCGAGTTGACCCGCAACACGGCCGCGCCGGTGCATGCCGTGGATCACCTGATGCGCGGCCTGGTCACGTGTCCCGTCTGCGGAAAACAGGAGAACATGGGTTACCTCGAGATCGCCAACGCGCCCGAGGAGGTGCGGGTCGAGGTCTCCTACCTCGCCCTCCACTTTCTCCGCCACGGGAGCCTGGGCAACGGCGATGGCGGGCGGCTCAACCCGCGCCTGATCCATCTTGCGCTCGAAGGGGATGGCGGATCGCATGCGGTGATCGTGGCGGGCGACAGCGACCGGGACGGGCTGCTCGATTCCGAGGAACGGGCTTTGGGAACAGATCCGGAACGCCCGGACACAAACGGCGACGGCATCGTGGACGGGTCGGACGCCGCGCGCAGCGCGTTCCGGCGCATCGGGGAACTGCCCCGGGAGGCGACGGCCCGCGAGCCGTACGCACTGCATGCCGAGGCCGATTGTTATGTCCCGTGCGAGATTTGCGGGGTGGATGTGAATTGCGGGTTCGTCGAACTGGTCCAGCCCTGGGCCGAGTTGAGGATCACCCTCTCCTATCGCCTCCTCCACTTCATGGAACACGGCAGCTTCGCCGCCTCGCTCGAGGAGCGAGCCGATCCGCTGCAGCTCGAAGCCTTCCTCCGCCCCTCGCTGCTCATGGTCGGCGACGGTCAGCGGCCGACGCTGCGTTGGTATGGGGCGTTGGGGCGGCGCTACGAGGTTCAGACCGGCGACACACCGTCCGGACCGTGGCGTTCAGGCCCCGAGTTCGAGGGGACCAACGCGCCCTTGACGTTCACCGTCGACTCCATCGATCTCGCGCCGGGGCGCTTCTTCCGCTTGTTGGTTTGGTAGCTGTTTAGGCCCGTTCGAGGTATTTGCCGGTGCGGGTGTCGATGCGTAGTTTCTCGCCCGTCTTGATAAAAAGAGGCACCTGGACGGTGATCCCCGTTTCGAGTGTGACCGTCTTCTGCACGTTGTTGGCGGAGTCGCCTCGGATGCCCTCGGGAGCGTCGGCCACGGTCAGAACCACGGCTGCCGGCAGTTCGATCTGCACCGCCTTCTCCTCGACAAAAGTCACCGTGACAGTCGTGTTCTCGACCAGGAAGTTCTTGGCGTCGCCGACGATTTCAGGCGGCAGGCTGATTGTCTCGAACGTCTCGGGGTCCGAGAACACGAAGTCCTCGCCGTCCTTGTAGCTGAACTCCATCTTCCGCGTCACCATCGGCACCACGTCCACCCGCTCGGTGGAACTGAATCGGATGTCCGAGGATTTGCCGGTCCGAACGCTGCGGAGAGTGGCCTGCACGAACGCGCGCAAGTTCCCAGGCGTGCGGTGTTGCATGTCCAGAACGACGCAGACGTCGCCGTTGTGCATGATCGCCATGCCCTTTCTCAAGTCGTTTGCAGATGCCATATAATGCTCGATCGCGCCCTGCCGCAGCAGGGCGGCCCAGGCAAAGACGGTGGAGCCTAATCAGGCAGGCCTCGATTGCAAGCGCGGAAAACGACTGTGCCGAAACCCGAGAACGACTGGTTACTGGAGCGGCCTGTTCCTCGCGGCGCTGCTCAGTGAACATGAACCTAAAGCGGCAGAAAGCGTCGCTTTTCGTGTCGATGTTCATGGAAGCGTTGACATTCAACAGTTGAATCCGCACGAGGACATAAACCGGCTTGTAGCCGTCCCGCCTCGCGGGATGAGTCGGCGCTGATTCCTGCCTTTGACGGAGCGAGATGGCGCGGACTCACGTCCGCGGCTAC
>DAOOQY010000704.1:0-3115 GCA_035389025.1 Verrucomicrobiota bacterium | reverse complement strand
TTGGAGGCAATCCTGTTCTGAACGGGAAACTGGTGCGCGGGGAAGGCCGTCCTGCGGATTTGCCGGGCTTATGGCCGGGCTTTCGCGGCCCGGACCACTCGGGGATCGATCCCGGTGCGGCGGGTTTGGCTCGGGCGTGGCCTCCCGGCGGTCCGCAGGTCTGGTGGAGTGTTGACGTTGGCGAAGGCTATGCCGGGCCGGCGGTTCGGAGCGGTCGTGTCTACCTGATGGACTACGACCAGCAGAAGAAGCAGGACGCCCTGCGCTGTCTCTCGCTCGAAGACGGCAAGGAAATCTGGCGCTTCGTCTATCCCGTCTCGGTCAAGCGCAACCACGGCATGACCCGCACCGTCCCCGCCGTGAGCGACAAGTTCGTCGTCGCAATGGGACCGAAGTGCCATGTTGTCTGCCTCGACGCGGTCTCGGGCGAGTTGAAGTGGGGCCTCGACCTGGTGCGGGACTTCGGCGCAACCGTTCCGCCCTGGTACGCCGGCCAATGTCCGTTGATCGACGGGGACGCGGTCATCCTGGCCCCCGGCGGCAAGGACGCGCTGCTGATGGCGGTCGAGTTGGACTCGGGCGCGGTGCGTTGGCGCACACCCAACCCGAACGGCTGGAAGATGACGCATTCGTCGGTGACGCCGATCGCGGCGCCGGGCCTCCGCCAGTATGTCTATTGCGCCCACCTCGGCGTGGTCGGTGTTTCGGCCCAGGACGGATCGCTCCTCTGGGAGACAACGGACTGGAAGATCAGCATCGCGACGGTCCCGTCACCGGTGGCGCTTGACGCCGGGCGCGTCTTTCTCTCGGGCGGTTACGAGGCGGGGAGCCTGATGCTCGAGGTTTCTGGAGACGCCGGGCAATGGAAGGTCAGCCCGTTGTTCCGTCTGGACTCGACCGTGTTCGGGGCGGAGCAGCACACGCCGATCCTGCATGGCGGGCATCTCTATGGCATGCGCACGGACGGTCGATTTGTCTGCCTGACTCTGGACGGCAAGGTTGCCTGGGCGAGCGATTCGAGCGAGCCCTTTGGCCGCGGCGGGGGCGCTTACCTGATGGCGGACGGCCTGGTTTACGCGTTCAACGACACCGGGCGGCTGACGATGATCGAGGCCAATCCGGCCAAGTACACCCCGCTGGGCCATGCCCAAGTGTTGCAGGGACGCGAGTCGTGGGGGCCGATGGCCCTGGCCGGAACACGCTTGCTGGCGCGCGATCTTACCCGCCTGGTCTGCCTCGAAGTCGGCGCGGGGCGCGGGACAAAGAAGTAAGCCAGACTCGAGACGGCCCCTTACTTGAGGGTGTTCAGGCGGCGGCTCAGGCGGGAGGTGCGGCGTTCGGCGGTGGCCTTGTGAATCACGCCGGTCTTGGCCGCCTTATCGAGGGCCGAGTTCACCATGCTGAGGGCCTTGACAGCCTCGTCTTTCTTCCCCGACGCAATGGTCGCGAGGTAGTTCTTCTCGCAGGTCTTGAGTCTCGATTTGACAGCCCTGTTATGCGCGTGCCGACGCTCGTTGCCGCGGGCGCGCCGCATGGCGGATTTCGTATTCGGCATAGTTGTCTTCGGTCAAAAAGTGGGCGGGATCGTACCGGAATGACCGGGGTTGTCAACGGCTCGTTTCCGGCGGGCGCGCCTGTGGCGGTCGGAGGCGCACCACGGTGGCGCCCGCCCCGCTGAAAAAGGCGTGGTCCAAACCGAACTCGATCACCTCGGGATGGCGCGACAACAGGGCGTGCACCGTTCGCCGCAACGCGCCGATCCCCTTGCCGTGAATGATCCGGACCAGGAGAATCCCGCGCTCCTGGCAGGCCGCCAGATAGTCCGTCACCAGCGCCTTGACCTGCCGGGGCGGAAACGGGTGGAGGTCCAGCACTCCATCGATCGGCAACTCGATCGGCTCCGAAGGCGGCCAGGGGCTCGTCGGCGCATCAGACTCGGCCGCCATCATCGTTCGTAGTGCCCCGCCTCGAATGCCGCTTCGTACATCGCCACGACGTTGGCGGGCGGCACGTCGGCAAGGATGTTATGAACCTGTTGAAAGACGAAACCGCCGCCCGGTTTGAGTATCGAGACCAACTCGCGGACGTTGGCGCGGACCTGGTCGGGTGTCCCCCCGCTGAGGATGAAGCGCGTGTCACAACCGCCACCCCAGAAAGTCAGGCGCGCGCCGAACTCGCGCTTGAGTTCGTCGGGCGCCATGCCCCGACATGTGATCTGCACCGGGTTGATGGCGTCGAGCCCCGCCTCGATGAGGCCGGGCAGGAGTTCGCGCACCCCGCCGCAGCAATGCAGCATGATCTTGATGTGCGGGGCCAACTCCTTGGTTCGCCGCCACAGGACCTGCTGCCGCGGGAAAAAGAACTCGCGGTACATCCGGGGCGACACCTGCGGTCCGGACTGCATCCCGAGATCGTCGCCGAACAGGATGATGTCGAGATGCGGACCGGCGGCGCGCAGGAACCGCTCGAGGTTGGCGAGGTGCATCTCGACCACGCGGTCGAGGAAGGCATGGGCGCGCGCCGGGTTCCCCGCGAGCAGGTAGAAGAAGTTGTCGTTTCGATAGAGAAACTGGCCCATTTCGAGCAGGTTGCCGCCAAACAGACCCAGGATCGCGCGGCCGCTTTCCCGCCGCAAACGGCGCGCCCCTTCCGCCAGGACAGCCGCGCCGTCCGGCCCGGTCACCAGCGGGCCCGGCGGCGAGGCGACACCCGTCCACATGCTCCGGCTCAAGACATCGGCGATCCGGTCCAGGTCATCCTGCTCGGCGAACGGCCAGTGCGTCTGCTCGAAATAGAGCACGCCGTCGGGCATCTGGGCGATCACCAGATCGTCCGGGGAGAGAATCGCCCAGCGTCCTTGGTCCCGGCGCAGCCGGACCCAGGCCGGCATGAGGCAGGGCGTGCCGTCGGGCAGCACCCATTCCTGCCAATGCTTGTCTTCGAGGGCGAAGGCGCGTCCAAGCTCGATTGTATCGATGTGAAACCGATCGAGAAGATCGTCGTCGACGATCGCAAGCTGTTGGACGGGGTCGTAGACGCGCACCGGACGCGAGGGGAGTTCGAGGTGCTTTCGGAGTCGGGCATAGGCGATCGCGGCAATGCCGGACGACCGGTG
>DAOOQY010000703.1:0-3119 GCA_035389025.1 Verrucomicrobiota bacterium | reverse complement strand
GCACTCAATCGGTGAGGGTCTCCACACAGATTCAGGGCGGAACACAGATGGAGAGCGAGAAAGGCGGTGTGTCGCCCCGCGGGGGTGGTGTGTCCTGGGGATTGAGTTCTGTGCGTTCTTTGCGGTTGGTTCCGCCTCGGTCACGGGCCAACAAGCCGGCTGCATTTGAACGCCGGGATCGCGTGTCGGTTCGCAATCGGACATCATTGGCCCGGCGTCGGTGAGCCGGGACGTTCGATGGTCGGCGGCGGGCGACAATCGAGCCCGAGGGGCGTGCCATCGGAGGGCGGCTGGGAGCGCAGACCCCTTGCGATCCGCTGCATGGGGCGGCTCACCAGTCCAGGTCGCGCACGCGATAGAGTGTCGCCGCCGCGGAGGCTGGCCGGGCCACTGCGAACTGGAAACTCGTGTCGGGTGCGGTGTTGGTCACCAGGGCTGACCAGTGACAGCGATCCTCGGTGTTTTCGAGCACCACCCGGTGGCCCCAGGGTTTCGCGCCGGTGATGTCAATCCGTGCGGCGGAAGCGGGCTGGGCCGCCGTGATGCGGAGCGGCGGCAACTGCTCTTCGCCCCAGTCTGCCATCACCGGGGTGCTCGCCAACGCTCCCCCCTCGTCGGTCAGGGTCAGGAAGTAGCTGAGCGGACGCTCCGCAGGCAGCAGGGCCGTGACTTGGCCGTTCCCGATCTCAGCGGTTGTTGTCTTCCAGTGTCGCGCGGACCAGAGTCCGAGGTTCGTTGTGTAGTTGAGCGCGGCACTGGTGACAGCCAGTTGCGAGGTCCACGCCGCGGAAACACGGCTGTCCTCCCCCCGCGTCAGCGGCCCCAGCCGCGGCAGAGAGGCTCCCCCCTTCAGCCAGTGATCCATGAATCTGTTGACCTCCACATCCGCGCCGGGAATGGCGTGGATGTAGCCGTGAGTGAGGTAGACCCGCAGCGACAGTTGCGCCGATTGGGGCGCCCGAGCGTGCGACTGGCAGAATGTGCTGGGCGGAAAGAAGGAATCGGTCGCGCCGCTGACGAAGAGCAGCGGACACTGCGCCCCGCCCAAATACCGGGACGCGTCGAAGTTCTCGATCCAGAGCCGCCTGGATTCGCAATTGAGGGATTGGACTGCGTTGGCCAGGAAGGACGCTTCGTGAACGTACCCGGCCCCGAACACCAAAGCCGCGGCGCGCGCTCGATCGTCGATGCTTGCGGCGATGGCGCCCACGCAACCGCCCAGACTCAGGCCGTGCATGCCGAGGCGCCCGGAGTCGACCTCGGGCTGGGCCGCCAGCAACGAACATCCGCGCACGACAGCCGCCACGGCGTGGTAGGTCCACGTCTGATCCATGTCCATGGCAGTGAAGGGAACAAACCTTTCGGTGGCATCGGGTCCGCCCTCGGGCAGCCGTCCGCTGGGCCCATGACCGTTGAGGTCCATCGAGAGCGCCGCGTAACCCCGGCCGGCCCAAAACGACGCCCAGTCGGCATTGGCCCCCTTCCCGGCGCCATGGATCAAGGCAATTCCCGGCACAGGGGCTGGCGTGTTGGTCGGGCACGCGTAATAGGCAAACACGCGCGTCGGGCGACCTGCGTACGGCACACTCTCGTAATAGACTTCCCGGACCTCGCCTGTGCTGGCGCCCCAGACAACCGGGGGCACGGACTTCAAGGTTGGCAGATCCCACGGACCCGTGAACCGCTCGTCAGCCCATCCGCAGGAAAAGACGCCAAGAAGAACCCCCAGACTCAGCCGACAAATCTCCTGTCGCAAGGAAGACAATGGACTCCGGACTGTGGGAAAACAGCGCCCAGAAAGTGAGCCGAGAGCCTCTCCGAACACCCGCCTGCCGACTTGACGCCGCGCATCAGACAGCGCTCGAAGCCCGGACGCCGAGCCGAGCGCTACGGCCCGTCTGGCTGCGTCCGTGGTCACGTCATCCTTGCCCCGATCTCAGAATCGAGCCAGCCGCTCGAGTGCGGCCACGCGCGCGTCGATGTCGGCGCGTGTGATGCGGTCGGTTCGACTCAGGCCAAAGCCCTCGCAACAGAAGGACGCCACCGCGCTGCCATACACCATGGCCCGGCGCAGGTGCCGCTCGACGGGCCCCTTGACGCTTGCCAGATAGCCCACGAGCCCCCCCGCGAACGAATCGCCCGCACCGGTGGGATCGGCGACGCGCGCCAGCGGATAGGCCGGACAAACAAAGAGGCTGTCGGGGCAGGACAACACCGCGCCATGCTCGCCCTTCTTGATGATGACGTAACGCGGCCCCATGCGGCGAATCCGCGCGGCGGCTGTGAACAGGTTGTCGGTGCCGGCCAGATCGCGCGCTTCGCTGTCGTTCAACACCAACCCGTCCACGCGCCGAAGCAAGCGCAAGAGATCGGCGCGCGCGATCCTGAGCCAAAGATCCATGGTATCCGCAACGACGAATCTGCGCCGCCGCATCTGGTCCAGAACATGGTGTTGGAGGGCGGGGGCGATGTTCGCCAGCAAGACGTACGGGGTCGTTTGGTGGGCGGGAGGCAGGACCGGACGGAAATGCTCGAACACGCCCAACTCGGTTGTCAGCGTGCGCCGGTTGTTCATGTTGACCTCGTATTCTCCGGACCAGTGGAAGGTCTGGCCCTCGACACGCTGCAACCCGGCGAGATCGATGCCGTGCCGCCGATAGAGCGCGATGTAGCGCGCCGGGAAGTCACTGCCAACGATGCCGACCATTTTGACCGGGGCGAAGAAGCTGGCGGCCACGCTGGCGTGGCTCGCCGAGCCGCCCAGCAGCCTTGGGCAGGCGCGGCGGGGCGTCTTGATGGAATCGAGCGCGGTTGATCCGACAATGAGGACACTCATGGCATGGATACGTTCTTCACGAACATTCTCGGGCTTTCGAGACTAGGCGCTGCTTGAAGGCCTGACAAGCGCGGACAACGTCATCCGCGCCCAAAATGGCAGACACGACGCAGACGCGCCGCGCACCCGCGGCCAAGACGTCATCCAGGTTGTCCAATGTAATGCCGCCGATGGCGAACCAGGGAATGGACACGTGGGCGGCGGCCCAACGCACATACTCGAGGGTCACGGGAGTCGCTGTCGGCTTGGTCCCCGTGGCAAAAACCGGGCCGATGGCAATGTA
>DAOOQY010000702.1:0-3123 GCA_035389025.1 Verrucomicrobiota bacterium | reverse complement strand
GATTTCGTCCTTGGCCCAGAGCCGCACCAGGTGTGACGAGGCCTCGGCCCCTTCCCGGGGCGCGGCGGATGCGTCGGCCTCTCGCTGCTGCACCCACTCCCATCGACTGCCCGAGTCCGTCCAGGAGCGAAAGAGCGCCCCAAGATCAGCCGCCAGGTTTCCTGTGCGCGGCAGCAACTGGACCGCAGCAACCCCGTCGAGCGCCTCGAGCAGGCGGTTGGGGCCCACTCGGGTCTGCACTGCCATCAGGCGCGGACCGTTGGGCCTGCGCTCGTATCGCTGACGCAACCCCTGCGCACTCTCGAGCACCACCGGAACCGGAGCGCAAATCCAGACAACCAGACTGTCGGGCTTCCGCGCCGCCAAATCCCATGCCTCGACCAGCGCAGGCACGTTGTCCTGGCCTCCGCAGACCCTCCATCTGGCCAAACGGTCGCGCGTGTCGGCGCTGACTGTCCCGACCGAAACCGGTTCGTCGCCCGCGATCATCACCGACGCTTCGACGGTCGAAGGCAGTTCCGCCAGGGCCTCTGCCACGACTGGCATCGCATCCATGCTCTGGGAACCGTCAATCACGATCACCATGCGAGCGGGCGGACGGACCGCCGCCGCGCGGAGCGTTCGCCGCACGACGGCCGGCGTGGCGCCACGTGTGTCTCGGGCCCAGACCTCGCGCACGGTGCCTTCACGGGAGACTTCGACAAAGCTGCTGGCGAGCCAGAGGTCGGTTTCCCGGGCCTGCCCCCGGATCGCATGCCAGCCCTCCTTGGGTTGCTCGGTCTGAAGCGTGCCGCCCGGGCTGGTGAGCGGTCGCGGCCCCTCGACCCACAATTGATGACGAAACGTCTCGTGGATCGTGAAGTTCCGTTCGATCGCGTGCGGCCAACGCATGAAGCCTGTCTCAGCCGACTTGATTTCGAGAGGGGCCGTGATCCCCAAACGCACTTTCATAATCCCGCCGTCCGGCGGGACGGGAAAGCACTGCATGAGAACTCGGTCAGGACCGGCGGTGGTGACCAGCACAGGATCCCGCCGCTGGCGCACGATCTTCTCGTACGCTTCTCTGACCTCGCCGCGCCCGGCGAACGCCGCCTCCCTCTCCTCTCCATTCACCCAGAGTGTCAGGCGGGAGACGACGCCGCCGGGCGGGAGCAGGATTTGGGCGCGGGCCTCGCGCTGGCGTGCGCTATCGTTCTTGAACTCCATCGTCCATTCGCAATACGCGAGGGCCGCATCCGGTTCCACAACCGCATCCAGCCGTGAACTGTGCAACGTCAGACCCTTGATTCGCCCGCCCACCCGCTCGCCCGCCTGGTCGAGGTCCCACGTCCAATCGTCCAGACCGGCCCAGCGCGCCCGCCCGGTCCGAACCTTCGGGGCGGGAACGCTGTTGAACGGCTGACCGGTCACACGGTAGTAAATCTCGCGCGCCTTCTCGGGTCGCGTCGCGCGCCCGCCCGTGACGACCCACCCCACCAAATCCATGTTCTCGGCCGCACGCGTGCGCCCGTAGCAATCCCGCAGAAGAACGTCGCGGTCGCCCCAGGCGCGGAGCAGGTTGATCCCGCGCTGAATGGTCCTCGGATCATCATCCGTCGCCAGCGTCAGCCCATGGCGGGTCAACGCTTCCGGGGTCTCGAGGAGGACCAACCCTGCCAGGCCGACAGCGAATCCAGGCCACACGCCCCGAACGGCGCCGGAGCCGATGGCCGTGCGCTGGAGCCGCAAACGCCGGATCAGGACGAGCGTGACGATCATGGAGAGCACCGGGGACAGGGGCAGCAGACCCCAACCGTAAAAGACAATGCCCAACAAGCCCGGCAGCATCAAAGGAAGGAAGATCAGCGCATAGTAGAGTTCGACCCCGACCGCCAGGCCGCCTGCCCAGCCCACCCAGCCTCGACCGGCTTCGCCACCGTGGGTTAGGGCGCGCCAGAGGAGCCAGTTGATGAGGGGAACCAGCGCCACCAACGCCACGTGCCAGAGTGTCGGGAGCGGATCGAAGAAGGCCCCGGCGCACATGGCAGTGATCCATTCGATCAGCAGCGCGATCGTCGGCAACACAATGCCGAAGCCAATTGTCATCGCGTTGGCCAACCGGCCTGGAGGCCTCGAATCGGCGGCTCCAACCGCGCTGGACCGGTGTTCGTGGGGGACCGCGGCCTCGGACGCCGGCGGTTCTGGCGCGCCGATCCGGGCCAGCAACCGGCGGACGTCCTGTTCGGTGACCACTTCGAGTTGGGAGATCGCGGCCTCCTGCTCGAGGTGACGGCGCAGATCGTCGATCACCTCGGCGACATCGGCCCCCGAGGCTTCGAGTGCCGGCCGCACGCGACCGAAGTATTGTTCCAACTCCTCCCGTGCTGCGGCTGTCCACGTCCTCATGCGATTGCTCCTCGTTTCCGCAGAATCTTGGCCCCCTGGTTGAGGCCGTCCATGTACTGCTGCATCAGTCCCAGAACCTCACGGCCCGCTGAACTCAGGGCGTAATACTTGCGCGCTGGCCCCTCGGGCGATTCCTCGAGTCGCGCGGTCACCAAACCCTGGACGCGCAGGCGCGAGAGCAGCGGATACAGCGTTCCCTCGGTCACACCCAGTCCGGGCAAATCCACCAGCGTCTTCACCAACTCGTAGCCGTACCGCTCCTTCTCGGTCAGCGCGCTGAGCACGCAGAGGTCCAGCAACCCCTTGCGCACCTGCACCGTCCAGTTGTCGAAATAGTCGTTCATGAGGCTCGCGCCAGAACCCGCCGCGGCTCGGCCCATCCCCATATCGCCACACGCAACGCCACTGCCAATCCCAACGACATGGAGCCACCAAAACCGATCCAATCGCTCGGATCGATCTGCCCGGGCCGATCGAAATGCAACTGAACCGCCGCGGTCACGACCCACAAGGCCAGCAGAATGATGCCGCACACGACCACCGAGCGGACTGAGCGCAAGCCGGACCCGACGATGGCGTAGCTGACCAGAAGCGTCGGCGTGTGAAGAAACAACGCCACCGCCCAGAAGTCATCGCCGTACCGGAACTCCTGCATCGCCCCCCGAACAGCAAGCAACGCCCACGCCGAAAGCGGCCCGGCCAGCAGCATGGAGAGGGGAACCATGGCGGAGCAGCCCG
>DAOOQY010000701.1:0-3142 GCA_035389025.1 Verrucomicrobiota bacterium | reverse complement strand
CATCTTCATAGTTGACAATTCGATCGGACGAGCCGCGGTCCCCCGGGAATGCCGGGCAAATGTCAAATATGAAGATGTGACCCTTAGTCCACGGTCAGACCATCCAGCCAGACGGTGAACGGATCGCCGCCCCACGAGTCGACGGCCAGGCTCACGGCGTCGATGCGGGCCAGATTGATCTCGCCGGTGACGCGGCGCTCCCAGCGGTTGTCTCCCGCCAGCGGGATCACAATCGGCATCCATTGCCATCGGGCCTCACTGAAGGGAGGGTCGTTCAGGAGGTTGGCGTCCTTTGCGGGTTTGTATTCGATCGTGCCGCGACTTCCCAGGAGCCGCACCACCGGCCCCGCGTTCTGCCAGCCGGGCACGTTCGGATTCTGGGCCCTAATCCAGAATCGCAACTCGCGCCTGCCGCTCCAGTCCCACGCCGCGGCGCGGGAGGCGGGATAGACAACCGTGGCGTAGGCGCCGGGATACGGATTGGGCGAGAAGCGCAGGGCGCAACGTCCGATCAGGCCCGGGGCGTCCTCGGCGAACCGGACGCGTCCCCGCCCCTGGTCGTTGCCTTCGAGTTCGAAGTCCCAGAGGCTGGCGGGGCCTTCGGTGCCCAGTTCCTCCTTGACGGGGCCGACGACCAGCAGATCGCGCCACGCCAACGCGGCCAACAGCCCGTTGTGGACCGTCAAACTGATCCGCTGAAAGCCCGGCTGTGTGAACACGCGTTCGAACTGAGCCCCCTGGCCGGCGGCGCCATCGAGCCACCAATGAAACTCGAGGGGGCGTCCGGTCGGATCGGCGCTGGATGAGGCATCGAAACGAGCCAGTTGACCGGTCGATACAACGTCCGGCCCCGCGAGATCGGCTGTTGGCGCGAGGGCAGGGGCAGGGGAGGGCGGAAGCTGGATGAGGTCCGTGGTGTCCTGGATCAGATCGCCCTCGGTGTTATTGGTCATCATGTTTCCGGCGAGCAGGATGGCATTGCCCCATCGGCCCCAGATTCCGAGGCGGTTGTTGGCGATGCGATTGCCTTGGACGATCCAATGTTCGGTGCGCCATGCGGCGCCTTTCGATGCGACATCGCCACGGAACGCGATGCCCGCCCCATGGTTGTCGTGCAGATCGTTGCCCTCGATCCGCGTGTGGCTCGAGGGTCCGCCGACGATCACGATTCCGCCATGACCGAACCCCGGTTCGGGGGCGTTGTGGAAGCCGTCGGGGCGTCCATTGAAGGCGGCCTCGTTGCCGATCAGGGTGGTGTGATCGCTGCCTCCGAGCCAGAATCCATAGCTTCCGTGATTGGCCCGGTTGCGGATGAACGTGTTGCCGGGGCTCCAGGACTCGACGCAGTTGTTGTTTGCGCAGGAGGTATCGTTTTCGACAAACACATTGCCGCGCGAGACCCAGCGGTTGAGCGGGCGGATAAAGACACCATCGCCTCCGTGCGTGATGTCGTTGCGATACCAGAAGTTGTCGTCCGATCCGGTCTCGATCAGCACGCCGGTCGAGTCGCGCGCGTGGACTTCGCCCGCGGCCCGATCGATTCGAAGGCCGTAGGAGAGGTTGTTTTGCATGAACCTGTTCCGGCACGAGCGCCACAGTTTCGCGCACGTGTTCGAGCAGTGGGAGAAGTCATTGTCGGCGATCAGATTGTCATCCGACTCGATGAGGTGGAGGCCGTCCCAGACGCGATTGGCGCGATTGTGGCGCAGCACGCTCAGGCGGACCCCATCGAGCAGGATGCCGCCGCGTGGCGGCAATTCGCCCCAACCGTGCGCCGGGTTGTGATAGTTGTCGGAGAAATCGCAGTCCTCGACAAGGGCCCCTTCGACCTGCCGCAACACGAGGCCTGTGGCGAAGCCGCGGACTTTGAGGTTCTTGAGCGTCACGCCGGCGGCGCCCTCGATCAGGACGCCGATTCCCGCCGATTCGAGGGACTCGGGATTTCCGGCCTGGCCGGGTCCTGCCAAGACGGCGCCCCGGCCATCGATGGTCACGTGACTGGCGCGGACCAGGAGGCGGACAGCGTTCGAGGTTCCGGGAGCGAAGACGAAATCGTTTGTGATCACGAGTTCACGCACACCGGCTTCGTCCGAGTTGGCGGACACGATGTATCCGACCGCGAGGCAGACCGCCCAAAACCGCATCCCCATGCGCAGCAGTGATGTCATCCTGGGATTAACCGGGGGTGGATGGACCCCGTCAAGCCCGCAGGCGCGTCCTGCCATCCTGCACAGCGCCAATTCATGAAGTGGAGCGGCGACGGCCCGTCGCCGGGAAACGCCGTCTTCACTTGACGTGGCGGGGGACGAGCCGTCCCCCACTCCGGCCTTTTCGCCTTCATGAGTTGGCCCTGCATCCTGCAGCGGTCCTCATCTTGGCCACGACCCGCCTGAAGGCGGTGCGCCGAACACCGCCGAGGCTTCGGACGCGGTTCGGTGTCCCGGCTTCAGCCGGTTCTCGCGGGGTGCCCGGATTCAATGAGGACTGTTGTCCGTCCTGCGGCGTCGGCTTTGCTTTTTGGCGGAGTCGATTGCACATTCACGGACGAGAGAAGCGAACTGGGATTTCGAATATGCCAGAACACATGGAAACCAAACAGGCCGGTCTGTCCGGCGCGACCCCAACCGCGGCCACGGCGTTGGCCCAATACCAGGATCACGCCATCGTGAGCCGCGAAGTGATTCGCAAGGCGACGGGGGGCGTGACGGCCTTCGCGTTCGACGCGGGCCAGCGATTGAGCGAGCACACCGCGCCGTTCGATGCGCTGGTGCACGTGCTCGAAGGGGAAGCGGAAATCCGGATCAACGGACAGCCGCACCGGGTGCCGGCCGGTCAGGTGATTCTGATGCCGGCGAACCAGCCGCATTCGGTCGAGGCCGTCCAGCGGTTCAAGATGCTGCTGATCATGATTCGCTCGTGAGCGGGAAGAAAACGCCCGACTGCGCGGGCAGTCGGGCGTTCGAAGCGGACGAATGCGCCCTCAGACAGGGCGTCGGCACTCTGTTCTAGGCTTCCCAGCCGGCTCGGTTATTGCGGCTGACGAACTTCGCGGCTTGCGGCAGGTTGGGCGAGGTCATATTGGGTCCGTCCCACTCCATGCGGTAGCCTTCGCCCACGCGCAAGGCGACGCACCCGAGCAGGA
>DAOOQY010000700.1:0-3145 GCA_035389025.1 Verrucomicrobiota bacterium | reverse complement strand
CCCGCGCCAACTCGGTGCGGCCTGCGCCAACCAGACCCGCCACGCCGAACACCTCGCCGAAGCGCACCTCGAAAGTCACGCCGCGAACCCAGGGGTTGCGCAGATCCCGCACGCGCAGCGCCACCGGCCCCGGCTTCCAGGACGCGCGCGGATAATGATCCTTCAGGTCGCGTCCAACCATCCACCGGATCAGTTCGCGCTGGTTCACTTCCGCCGAAGCCTGGGACCCAACCGTCCGTCCGTCGCGCAAAACCGTGATCCGATCGGCCAACCGCTGGACCTCTTCGAGTCGATGGGTGATGTAGATGAGACCCACCCCCTGGGAACGCAAGCGCCGCAGTTTGACAAATAACGCCTCAGTCTCGGCCTCGGACAGCGACGCCGTCGGCTCGTCCAAGACTAACAGGCGCGCCTTGACCGAGAGAGCCCGCGCAATCTCAACCATCTGCTGCTGGGCCACGCTCAAGTCCCCCAGGGACGCCTCCACCCGACCGATCTCCGGCATTCCGAGTTCGCGGATCAGCGCTTGCGCCTGATCGGCCATCCGACGCCGGCTCAACAATCCCAGGCGCATCGGTTCGCGCCCGAGGAAGATGTTCTCCGCCACCGACAGGTTGGGGGCAAGCGACAACTCCTGATGAATCACCCGCACCCCCAACCGGTCCGCCGCCGACACGTCGCGAATCTGAACCTCCTGGCCGTCGACGCGGATGATGCCCGCGTCCGGGCGGTGAACGCCACCCAGGATACGGATGAGGGTGGACTTGCCCGCGCCGTTCTCACCCAGCAGCGCGTGGATCTCACCCGCGCGCAACTCGAAGTCCACACCGTCCAGTGCCACCACGCCGCCGAAGCGCTTGCGGATGCCCTCGAGGCGGAGCAGCGGCGGACTCGATTGCGCCGTGGGCATGCTCAAGGCGCCTGCAGGAATTCCTCCGCGTTCGTGCGCGTGACCAGCTTGACCGGAATCCGGATGTCTTTGTCGACCGGCTTGCCGGCCAGGTGATCGTAGCCCGCCTGGGCAGCCACACGCCCGATCTCCTCCGGGAACTGGGCGGAGGTCGAGTGCAGCTTGCCGGCCTTGATCGCCTTCACACCCTCCATCGAGCCGTCCACGGTGACCACCGTCACCCGGCCGAGCAGACCCGCCGATTCGATGGCCGAGATGGCCCCAAGGGCGCTGGGATCGTTGATCGGGAACACCGCATCCAACTCCGGAAACCGGCCCAGCAAATCGCGCATGACCGGGCGCGCCCCCTCGGTGGTCCCTTTCCCCTCCTGCGTTTCGAGAAGCTTCATCTCGGGATGCTTGCTCATCTCCGCCCGAAATCCATCGACGCGATCGATGCACGCCTTGTTGACCGAAAGATGCAGAATCACGACCTTGGCTTTCGGATTCACCTCGGCCAACGCCGCGCACGCAAGCCGGCCCGCCTCGATGTTGTCGCTGGCCACCTGGCAAAGCACGAGATCCGGATCGCTCACGGGCGCGTCCACGATGATCGCCGGAACGCCCTGGCGCCTGGCCTCGATCAGGCTGCCCTTGACGCCTTCCCAGTTGACCGGGTTGATGAAGAGCGCCGCCGGCCTCTGCTGCAGCAAATCCGCAATGTCGTTCTTCTGCTTGAGACTGTTGAACTGGGCATCCAGGGTGACCAGCCGATCCCCGCGCCCCTCGATCACCTGCTTCAAACCCCGGTTCAAGTCCACAAAGAACGGGTTGTTCATCGTCTGGAATGTGACCCCGAACAGGCGTCCGCCCCCTTCCCCGGCTTTCCCCGATTCCGGTCTTCCGCACCCGGAACACCAACACGCCACCGCGACCGCCACAATCAGCCCAAGCCAGCTTCCGACCTTGGACGCAACAACGGAAACCCCGTCGCGCACGGCCTCACGGCCCGAAAGTTCGATCGAGCCGCCCCCCGCAGCCCGCCGCGACCGACACGCGACATTCCGCGCGGACTCTCCTCCTTCGGCGGGCTTGGCCGCCCTGAAGCTTAGGGTCTGTGCAAAAATTAATTCCGGTTTTGCTGGAGGGACTTGGCTCGCTGGCGAGGCGCGACGAGGGAGCATACCCGAAGCGGTCTGTGACCGAGGAGCAACGAAGCCAGCGAGCCAAAGCCCCCCAGCCCTCCGGGGCGGGGCGGCACCGGGCCATCTGCTTCGTTCCTCGGTCGGTCGAGTATCTCAGGGGATACACTCCCTCCCTCGGGCCTCGCATCTGGCCCGATGGCGCTCCCGCCAAAACCGGAAGTCATTTTTGCACAGACCCTTAGTGTTTGCACGGGCACACAGCGTAGCGAAGCGCGCTTCGCCTGGCCATCCCCATTTGCCTCGCGGTTGAAGACGAGCTGAGCGAATGGATGGCACGGCGGGCGTTGTCCGCACGGCCGGTGCATTACGCCGTCGGCGCGGTGTTCAGGCAGGGCGGCTGCGGCTATCTGAAAAAGCAGGCCCCCGCTTTCAACAATGCCGCACGAGGGGATGAGCGGCACGTTGACGCCAGGTGAAGGCAAGCCCCATCGCAAATGCCAGAGTCGATTCCTGTCTTCCGAGACCGACCCCGATGCAGACAGGACCGACGGAACACCAGCGACACAGGGATGCTCGGGGTGGTCACTCGAGCCGCATGCGGTAGTAGCGGCTGGGGGCGTCCGCCGAGAGCGAAATCTTCACCGTCGCGATTCCGCTGCCCGGCAGCGGCAGGAGATTCGTCCGATGCCGCCATTGGCCGGAGTCGAACGCGTCGCGCTCCTCGACCGCATAGGTGCGGCCGGCGATGGCGTTGTAGGTGAGATGGACGCCGTCGGCGGTCACGGTGAGGCTGGTTACGACCAGGTCCGGCGCCTGCGGGGCGGCGCCGAAAGCGTGCTCGAGCCGATTGGACAAACCGTCGTTGTCCGGGTCGCCCTCGGGACCGTCCGCACCGGTCGCGACCTGGGGGTTCAAGCCGTGACTCAGCTCCCAATCGTCGGGCAACGAGTCCTGGTCGGCATCGGTGCCGGTCGGCAGGCGGTTGGCCTCTCCGGGCGAGGCGGCGTGGGGGAACCGAACAATGACGGTGTGGCCGTCGGGGAATCGCCCTTCCGCCAGTTCAGGCAACTGCACGAGCAAGTCGACGCCGTCGGCGATGGTTTGGCTGGCC
>DAOOQY010000699.1:0-3147 GCA_035389025.1 Verrucomicrobiota bacterium | reverse complement strand
TGCCGACAATCGCGTGGCGCTGATCGTCCCTGGTGGGTTCCGACCCGGCAAACAGGTGGATTTCGTTGTGCACATCCACGGTTGGCGCGCGGCCCTGGATGAGCTGCTGGAGAAGTTCAAGCTCGCCGATCAGTTTCGCGCGAGCGGACGAAACGCCGTGCTGGTCGTGCCGCAAGGGCCGCTGCGCGCGCCGGATTCATTCGGCGGAAAGCTGGAGGACCCTGACGGGTTGCGGAACCTGCTCACGGAGGCGTTGGCCGTGCTGCGCGCCCGGGGCGTGAGCGGCCCGGCGGACATTGGACGCGTCATCCTTTCGGGGCACAGTGGCGGGTACCATGCTATCGCCGCCATGCTCGACCGCGGCGGGTTGCCCGACTCCATCAGAGAGGTGTACCTGTTCGACGGCCTGTACGGGGAGACCGACAAGTATTTGGCGTGGCTCAAACGCGGCCGGGGAAAGCTGATCAACATCTACACCGACGACGGTGGCACGAAGACCGAGTCCGAGCGAATGATCGACGCGTTGGGGCAGGCCGGTGTGCCGGTTTGCCGTTGCAGGGAGAAGGACTTGGACCTGACCGAACTCAGAAGTCAACGTGCGCTCTTCGTCCACAGCGACCTCGGCCACGACGGTGTGTTGTTCGAGCGACAACAGTTCTCCAACTTCCTCCGGGCCAGCCTGCTGGAGCCATTGGGCCATGGGCGGGAAGTCGTGTTCGGTGGCTGCACGTGGACGGTCAGGTCAGGCCGTGGCGGACCCGGTCCCAATGCTTGGGAGCCAGAGAACGTCTGGCTGGATGCGTCCACGAACCTGCACTTGAAGATCGCGCACCGTGAGGGCGAATGGTCGTGCGCCGAGGTCACCATGCAGAAGCGGTTGGGCTTCGGCCGGTACCAGTTCCAAACGATCGGCCGAATCGACCGCCTGGACGACAACGTCGTGTTGGGCCTCTTCAACTACCCCACTCGCGATGTCGGGCCGGATGCCACCCACGAGATCGACATCGAGTTTGCGCGCTGGGGTGAGGCGAGGAATCCGCTGGGCAACTTCACCGTGTGGCCGGTCGAGCGGGAATTGAAGCAGGTGTCCAAGGCGTTTCCGGTCATGCTGAGGGGCGACGAAGCCACACACCGCTTTACCTGGAGCCGCAGTCAGATCGTCTTTCACTCCGTCAACGGCCACCGGGAGGATGACCGGGAGACGATCAGCACGTGGACTTACGGCCCATCTGAGCCGGCGCGATTCATCTCGCAGCGGCCGATGCCCGTGCACATCAATCTGTGGCTGTTTCAGGGACGACCGCCGAAGGACGGCCAGGAGGTGGAAGTGATCATCCGGGATTTCAAATACACCCCGAACGAGTCGTAGCACAGCAGCTTTCACTTATTCCACGAGCTGCCGTGGCAGATCGCGCGCGCCGTGCATGACGCGTTCGGCATAAAGGGTGGCGGCGTCGTGCCGGTAGAAGATCAGGTGGAGGTTGAACGGCGGGTTCACGCGATATGACCGGATTCCTTTGAGCTTCGGGTGTCGGAAGTGACGCATTCTCCCGATGTCCGGGTGCTCGCAAAGCAAGTTCAGCGTCGCTTGGAGGGCAGCCGCATATCGGCGTGCGACCAACTCGCCGGCGTGCGCGACATACCAGCGAGCCTGGCGATCGAAGTCGCCCACAAAAGCCTCCGCCCGCTGCAGGCTCAAGCTCACCGCTTGTGGCTCTCGCGGAGTGCCTTGCGCAGCACCGCGTCCATTTCCGCCTGCGAGTAGTGCGCATGTGGTCCCTCCACCGCCTCCAGCAGCATCGCCTCCAACCGAGGACTGTCCGCGTCCGGGTCCAACAGCTCGTAGCGCTCCAGCTTGGCGAGCTTGTCACCGTGGACCAGAATGACCGGCGCGCCTCGCTGGACTTCGTCCACCAAGCCGCCCAAGCGGGCCCTCGCTTTGCTTACCGTCAACGTTCTCATAGGGCAGAGGTTACGACCTCGCGCCCTGGCCGGCAACTCCCTGTTGCGTGCAGCGCGCAGGCCGGCCTGCAACCTAAACCCCAACACGAACGACTGCTCCTTGATCGCCGCTAATCCAGAGCGCCTCGCCTGACGATCCGGCGGCTCGAAAGCCGCGCCCCCGGCGCACCTGAATCGGCCCGGACACGCAATCCACGGCGTTGGTGGAAAGCAGAACACCCGGCACCACCGTGTCGCCACGCGCCGGAACCACGGTCGCCACATACCAACCAGCGTGAAACGCGACACTCGTCAGCCCATCCGGAAGCAAGCGCAGCGCTTGCAGATGGGGACCTTGAAAACTCCAAGAGAAAACCGGTGCACTAGCCAATAGCCGGGACCCGTCTACGGGACCCGTCTACGATGTACGATTGTGCTTGCCAGTCGTCTGCATGGGCAGAGAAGAATCGGCACTGCTTCGCTTCGAGACGCTGACTCGCGACAGCGCCAACGCCCCGGACGTGGCAGACCCGGAACTAGGCTTGACATGGAAGGCCGAGACGACGGTTCGTTCGAGTGGCTGACGTCGCTGCCGGCGTCATTCGAAGGAGGGATGAACCGCGTTCAAGAGCGAAGTTTCGGCGTTCCTGCCAGCGGGGCGCGGGTTGGGGTCTCAGACCAAGCCCAGTCCTCATCTTCATGACCAGCCCCGGCGTCTTACGCCACCCTCTCCCCATCGGATGGGGAGAGGGCCGCGGTGAGGGGTCCGTGTAGTGTATCCCACCGACCAAGCAATATGACCACACGCAGAACTTCTCGACCGGTGCCCGTTGCCGGTTCGATCTCAACATCAGCCAACCCCCAAAGGCCGCCCTGCGGTCCACGCCGCCAAGCGGGGAGGCTTCTGCCGCTGCTGCTCTTGATGCTGTCGGCTGCGGTGCAGGCCCAATTCGCCTACAGGGTGGACAACGGCACGGCCACGATCACCCGCTACATCGGCCCCGGCGGTGCGGTAACCATCCCCGACACAATCGGGGGCTGGCCCGTCACCAGCATCGGGGAGTATGCGTTCTATGTCTGCAGCAGCCTGACAGGGGTCTATTTCGAGGGGAACGCGCCTGACGATAATTATCCGTTCTCCGATCCGTTCTCCCAGGGCTGCTCTAAAGTCGGACGGGACGGGTGAGTAGGCGAATGACCTGTCCC
>DAOOQY010000698.1:0-3147 GCA_035389025.1 Verrucomicrobiota bacterium | reverse complement strand
GCCGGGGCCGGTCCCCCTTTTCGCGAACCTGCCCGATCCTTTCGAGCAGGAGGCGGCGGCCCTGGCTCGACTCCTGTCCGAGAAGGCCTTCGCCAACCGCTCCCAATGCGCGCGCCCGGCGGCGCGGCTGATTCTCTCGGACGAGAAAAGCCTGGTGTCCGTTCCCGTCCTTTACGGGCCGGCTGTGCGCGATTTCGTGATTGCGGCCCGGGGTCGATTGCAGGCGGCGGGACTCGATTGGCGAACGCTGCCGATCGAATCCCGGTACGCCCGGGTGTCTGCGATTTACGATGCAGCGGTCACCGAATCCGTCGTTGTGGGGGAGACGCCGAGCGATCGTCTGGATCGGGTGCTGACGCACAGGATTTTGGGTCTTGTCATTTTCACGGCGCTGATGGCGCTGATGTTCCAGAGCATTTTCGCGTTCGCGAAGCTGCCGATGACCGCGCTCGAAGCCGGAGTGACCTGGCTGGGCAGCGGGGTGGCCCACATGCTGCCCCCCGGCGACCTCCGCAGCCTGTTGGTGGACGGGGTGATCGCCGGGGTGGGAGCGGTGGTGGTTTTTCTGCCGCAAATCTGCCTGTTGTTTCTGTTCATCGGCCTGCTCGAGGACACGGGCTACATGGCCCGGGCAGCCTTCATCATGGACAGGCTCATGAACACGGTGGGCCTGCACGGCAAGAGCTTCATCCCGCTCCTGAGTTCCTTCGCCTGCGCCATCCCGGGCATCATGGCGGCGCGGACGATCGAGAATGCGCGGGACCGGTTGGTGACGATCCTGATCGCACCGCTGATGACTTGCTCGGCGCGGCTGCCGGTCTACACGGTGCTGATTGCCGCCTGCATTCCCGACACGCGGGCGCTGGGCTTCATCAAGTGGCCGGGGCTGACTCTCTTGAGCATGTACGCGCTCGGGATCGTGGCGGCGCTGGCCGCGGCCTGGATGTTCAAGCGGACTCTGCTCAAGGGCCGCACGCCGATGCTTGTCGTGGAGTTGCCGCCTTACAGGCGTCCCATGCTGATGACGGTTCTGCGCCACATGTGGGACCGCGCCGCGGTGTTTCTGCGCCAGGCGGGAACGGTCATTTTGGGAATCAACATTCTGCTCTGGTTCCTTGCCAGTTACCCGCGCAACGCCAATGTCGAAAGGCCATACAGGGAGGCGCGCCGCGTGCTCGATGCCCGTCTGGCCCAGAGCGGCTCGGACACGGAGCGCAGCGCCTTTCGCGAACAGATCGAGCGGCTGGGCGAGGAGCAAGCCGGCGCGCGGCTGCGCAACAGTGTCGCCGGACACATGGGCCGATGGATCGAACCGATTATTCGCCCGCTGGGATTCGATTGGAAGATCGGCGTCGGGATCATCACATCGTTTGCGGCGCGCGAGGTCTTCGTGAGCACCATGTCGGTTGTGTACAGCGTGGGCCGCGCCGAGGAGGCCGAGGGCGAGAGCCTGGCGCTGACACTGCGCCGCCAGGTTCGCCCTGACGGACGGCCCCAGTACACGATGCTGATGGGAATCTCGCTGATGGTTTTCTATGTCTTCGCGCTGCAGTGCGCCAGCACCGTCGTGATCGTTCGGCGCGAGACCAACGGCTGGAAGTGGCCGTTGTTCCAGTGGGCCTATCTGGGGGCGTTGGCGTGGATGGCGACCTTCCTCACCTTTCAGGGCGGACGTCTGTTGGGCTTTCAGTAGGCGAACGCGCTGCAATCGCCTCGTCGCGCCCCCGCGGGACGCGATCCAGATGGTAAACAAGGAATCGCTCGAGAAAGGTCCGCAGTTCATCCAGCGCTTTCGACGGCGGGTCGAGCCGTGCGGCCTCGCGCAGTTCGATTGCCGCGAGTTGCCGAGCCAGATCGCGGGTGACAGAAGCAAGTCGGGAGGCGCCCCAGTCGGGGGCTTGGCCGCCCTCGGCGAGCAGCTTGAGTTCGAAGGCCAGCACGTACTGGGGCCTGGCGCCGTCGGAGTCGAGACAGTCCACCAGTTGGACCAGCAGATCGTAAGTGACCGGCAAGGGCGTGTCGGCCTCGGTCATCTGCTCGACGAGCAGGGCGCCGTAGGCCGCCTGCCGGAGCCGGGCGTAGTCCTCGCGGAGATGGGGATGAGTCTGGCGCAGGCCGACCTCGCGAAGCGTATGCAGATCGGAGCGGCGGCTGCGCTGAAACGAGAACTCAGCGAGATAAAAGATGTCCAATTTGCCGCGGAACGGCGAGGTGGGTCGGCGTGCCCCTTTGGCGACGGTGGCCAGGCGCCCGCAATCCGGGGTGATCCAGTGCACGATCAGGCTTGTCTCGGTCAGGGGCCGGGTGCGGAGGACGAGGCCTGTGGCGCGCTCGATGGTCATTCTGGGATTTGGCGGCTCTCCACAACGGGCGGAGCGCGCAATTCCGGCGCGACGGACCCGAGGCTGAAGACGTACTTGAAGGCGTCGGCCACGGTCATGTCCAGCCGGATGATCTGGTCGTGGGGCACCACCACGAGGAATCCGCTTGTGGGATTGGGCGTCGTGGGAACAAACACGCCCACCATGCTTCGGCCCAGTCGGACCGAGGCTTCGGGAATGTCGTCGTTGGTGAGAAAGCCGATCGAGTGGATGCCCTTGCGCGGGTACTCGATGAGCACGACCTGCTTGAACGAGGATTTCTGGGTCGATGTGAAGGCCTCGTTGACCTGTTTGAGCGTGCCATAGATTTTATTGAGCAGCGGGACGCTCGACATCAGACGGTCGACACCCCGAATGAGTTGCCGGCCGACGTAATTCCGGGTGGCCCGGCCCACGAGCGCCACCAAAAGGACGCTCATGAGCAGGGCGAGGACGCTCCAGTACCAACTCATCTGTCCCTGTCCCTCTCCCGCGTGGGTCAGGGTCTTGGGCAAGAAAAAGAGCAACGAGTTTGTCACCCCGGACACCGCGCTGAAGAGCCAGAGGACAATGGCGAGCGACACCGCAACGGGCATCACCACCAGCAGACCGGTAAAGAAATTGGCCCGCCAACGCAGGATTGTCTTGCGCATGGCGTGAATCTAGCCGGAAGGCTGGTCCCTCGAAACCAAGAAATGCCCCCCACCTCCGATCTTCGATCTCCCATCTTCGATCTCCGATCTCCCATCTCCGATCTCCCATCTCCGATCTCCCATCTCCGATCTCC
>DAOOQY010000697.1:0-3147 GCA_035389025.1 Verrucomicrobiota bacterium | reverse complement strand
CTGACGGTGGCGTTACCTTGCTGCGCTTTTGCTTAAGAGGCTGATGGAAAGGACGCGATACAATGTCTAAGCCTGAACAGCCTTCCTCGCCTCGCCGGTGCGCACAATGTGGGGCCGAGCTTCCCGGCAACGTGCCGGCGGACCTGTGTCCGAAATGCCTCCTGCGAGCCGGGTTGGACACCCAACCGATCGCAGCCGGCAACGCAACCGTCATCGGTCCGGAACAACCGAGATCAGCGCGCGGACTGCCCCAGCCGGGCGAACAACTTGGGCATTATCAGATCGTGCGGCGACTGGGCGAGGGCGGGATGGGCGCGGTGTACGAGGCCGAGGACCTCGAAAACGGTCGGCGGGTTGCACTCAAGGTTCTGAGTCACACGCTGGATTCACCCGAGGCGCGCGAGCGGTTTTTCCGGGAAGGCCGGCTGGCGGCTTCGATCAATCACCCCAACAGCGTCTATGTCTTCGGCACCGAGGAGATTGGCGGCACGCCGGTCATCGCGATGGAGCGTGTGGCGGGCGGCACGCTGCAAGAGCGGGTGCAGGCCGCGGGTCCGCTGCCGGTGGGGCGTGCGGTGGATGCCGTGCTCGAAGTCATCGCCGGTCTCGATGCGGCTCAGCGCATTGGCGTCCTGCACCGCGATCTCAAGCCGTCGAATTGCTTCGTCGATGCCGACGGCACGGTGAAGATCGGCGACTTTGGCCTGTCGATTTCCACGGCCATCCGCACCGAACCCGCTCTGACGGCGACCGGGATGTTTCTCGGCACGCCGGCGTTCTGTTCGCCGGAACAGTTGCGGGGCGATGAACTCAATGCGCGGTCGGACTTGTACTCCGTGGGCGCCACCTTGTTCTACCTGTTGACCGGCCATACGCCATTCGAGGGGAAGAACGCCGTGCAACTGCTGGCCACCGTGCTCGAACAACGCGCGCCCTCGGTCAGGAAGCACCGCCCGAACATTCCCCACGGTCTGGGTCAGGTCGTCTCCCGCTGTCTCGAGAAGCTGCCGGGCGACCGCTTTCGATCCTACGACGAGCTGCGCCAGGCGCTCGCTCCCTACAGTTCGATGGCCCCGACGCCGGCGACGTTGGGGTTTCGGTTCCTGGCCGGCGGGTTGGACCTGCTCATCCTCAATGTGGTCTTCCTGGCGGTCGTTGTGCCGTTGTCGGGCAGCCCGATGGAGTTCTTGAATCAGGCGTATCATCGGTCGCCACACACTTTGGCGGTGCTGGCTGGGGTTGGTGTCATCTCGGTCCTCTACTACGCGCTGTTCGAGAGCCTGCGGGGCGCGAGCCCGGGCAAGGCCCTGTGCCGCCTGCGTGTGATCGGACCGGACCGTGGCGCGCCGGGATTCGGGCAGGCGTTGGGACGGGCTCTGTGTTATGTCGTGCTGCCGCCCTTGCCGTTTTGGCTGGTTTACGGCCCAGACCCGATGGCTTACCTGAATGCGGCTTCACCCATCCGGCACCTGATGGGTTTCTCGTTCTACCTTGTGCTCGGGCTCCTCTTCTGCACCGTCCGGCGAAGCAACGGCTTCGCGGCCGTGCACGATCTCCTTACCCGAACACGCGTGGTTTCCCGACTCGCACTGAGGGCGCGTCCGACCCTGGCCGCGCAAACGCCGTCTACGGAGACCGTCAGCGGGCCTGCTGTGGGTCCGTATCAGGTGATCGAGACCCTCGAAAACTCCGCCGGCACCGCGTGGCTGCTCTGTTATGATCTGCGCCTGCTCCGCAAGGTGTGGGTGCGCAAAGTCCCGCCCGGCACATCGCCCATGCCGCCGCACCTCCACAGCCTCGGACGTGTGGGGCGTTTGCGTTGGATTGCGGGACGCCGCGCACCGGAAGAGAACTGGGACGCGTTCGAGGCGCCGGCCGGGCAACCGCTGGTCAGTCTGATCGAGGAGCCGCAGCCTTGGGACCGGGTCAGATTCTGGCTGCACGACCTGGCCAGCGAAATCGGCGCGGCGGAGAAGGACGGAACGCTGCCCGCCGTGCTCGGCCTGGACAGGGTCTGGATCACTGACGCCGGCCGCGCCAAGCTGCTCGATTTTCCCGCCCCGGGCGCGCTTTCTACGGCGAATCGAGGGGACGCGCTTGCGTCATGCGACCCGGAGGCACCGGCGAACCGACAGACCGAAGCGCGGGATTTCCTGGGTCGGGTCGCTCGGGCTGCTCTCGAAGGGAGATCAGCCACTCAACGGGTTGATGCGCATGGGGAGCATGAACCAGAGGAGCGGGGACATCTTGTCCCCGGTCTTGGCGGGGGACGAGACGTCCCCCCTCCTGATAGGTTCATGGGACCTGCGGGGACAACAAACGGGCCGGGTGGATTGTCCGTGGCCGTGCCGTTGCCGTTGCACGTCCGGAAGTTCTTCGAGGCGTTCAGCGAGTTGGCGAGCGCGGAGGCGATTGCCACAGCCCTCGCGCCGTTGCTGTCACGGGTGACCGTCGTGTCCCGAGCGCGGCGTTTGGGAGTGGTGGCCGCATGCGCGGCGGTGCCGCTGTTCATGGCACTGGGCATGGTGTTTGGCCTGGAGATGCTCGAGCGGATGAACCGTGCCCAGCCAGGAGTCGTCCGGCTGAACGCGCTCCTGGCGCAGCGGGCGGCGATGCGCTTCCCATGGATGAAGAGCGGATCCGGCCCGGACGACCGCTTGATCGCCATCTACATTGCAGAGCACTTTCGCTCGACGATCACGAACAGGGAAACCTGGGGCAGTCCGTTTGTCGTCTCGATGATCACCGGAGAGAACCGCCGGTTCGCCGAACGAAGCGTTCTCGAACATCCACACCCGACGGCGCAGGAGGTCGAGGAGGCTGACAGAGCACTCAAACCGTATGTCGAGGCCGCCAGTTCGCCGGCCATCTTCCAGGAGCGGTGGTTTCCGTTCATGGCGTTTCTCGTTGGTTTGTGTGTCTATGTCGGGGTGCCCGCGCTGCTGTGCGCATTGGCGTTTCGCGGAGGGCTCGTGTTGAGGGCGCTGGGCGTGGCCATCGTGCGCCAGGACGGCGCGCCGGCTTCGCGCCTCCGGGTCTTCTGGCGTGGCCTGGTGGCCTGGTCACCCGTCCTGCTCGCGCCACTGCTGTTTGGGATGCTCAAAGGGCCGCTTGGCCCGTTTTGGGCCGCGGTACTGCCGGGCCTGC
>DAOOQY010000696.1:0-3152 GCA_035389025.1 Verrucomicrobiota bacterium | reverse complement strand
ATTCCCAACCTCAACAACTGCAACCCTTCAGGAATTTAAACAGAATAACCGTGGGTGATGAGGAACATCTCGTCGGAGAAGCTTGACCAGCTTAGATTCGACTTCGGACTTCTCAAGCTGGCGCGCCTGAGCGATGAGCTGGCCCAGAGCCTGCCGGACACCGGGATCAGGGCGAAAGCCCGGGCCAGACTGGGATCGGCGGTGACGACGGTAGCGCCGCGTGACCCCAGAAACGGGAAACCCGGCTCGGGGTGTTGTCCCGTCAGGTTGAAGGCCTGTGCGAAATCGGCATAGAGCCGGCCCCCCATGCTGTGGAAATCGTTGTCAAAGCCGTCAGCCGCCGGAACCCATTCGAGGGCGACCGGCAGGTTCGTGCCCAGGACGCCGCGGCGGAAACGACAATCGCGCGCGTGCCGTCCAGCAGGACGTTGTCGGGGGCGAGCACTTCGAACTCAGCCTCGGTGGAACCGGCGGCGACAACCACCTCTGGGGCCAGAACGATCTGGTCGGTCGGGCTGGCGGTCAGGGTCACGGTGAGATTCGTGTTCAAGGGGAACAGCAGACGCACCTGGGCTGTGGTGGCGCCCGGCTGGCCCTCGGCCAGCGACATCGCGGTCCCGTCTTCGATCAACTCGCTGATCACAACCTGCGGCGGTGCGCCGCCGTCGGCTTGCCCGCCCACAGTCGTCCGGCTGCTGTAATCCGGCACCACCCGACCGGAGGCGTCCACCGCCTCCAGGACGACGGGAAACGGGTGGCCGGCGTAGTTGGGGTCGGCGAGGATGCGCCAGGCGAAGCGATCGACAGGGCCGACTGGTGCGGTTGTGAACCGCCAGACGGGCGAGCGGGTCTCGTTGCCGTCGACGAGCATCACGATCTGCCACGAATAGGACGTTCCAGGGCTCAACACCGCGGACGGCCAGATCGCGCGTTGGGTAGTTCCAACCAAGTCCGTTTCGAGTGGAATCGTTTTGGTGCTCAGATAGACACGGAATTGCACGCCTTCCCTGGGCCAGGTCTCCAATCGGACGTCGTCAACCAGCACGGTCATCCCGCTGTACACATCAAGCGCGGCGAAGACGGAACTGAAGGGAAAAGCGGGAAGTCATCCGCTATTCATGATCCGCCCCGCTTCATGAGGCGCTCTTCCCTTTGTGGGCCCCGGGACTGACCGCGGCTCACATTTCACTTGCCAACCCGCAACAGGCCGGGCCGTAATCGAGCGCATGAAACGATTCGTTATTCTGACGGCGGTGATGGGTCTGGTTTTGTTGCCTGAGATGCTCGCGGCGGATGGCAAGCCGGCGGTCAAACCCGCCTGCGGCGCGGCCTGCAAGGCGGGGTGCCCAAAGGCCCCAGGCCAGGGTCCGTGCTGCACGGCGCCTTGCAAGGGAAAGAAGGAATCTGCCAAGGCCGCCAAGGAAGCGGCCAAAGCGGCCAAGAAGAGCGCCAAAGCCGAAAAGAAGGCGGTCAAGAAGACCACCTCCTAAACCAGCCAGTTGAGAGTTGAGAGTTGAAAGTTGGGAGTTGAACGCTTTCGGGTTCATGGTCCCCGCGCGCATTCAACCGTTGAATGTAAACGCTCCTCATGAACCGTGGAGGTTGTCCCAATCCCAGTCTTAGACCTCCTCCGCTCCCGACCCTGTCGGTGTCTGCCGATTACGAGGCGATGAGCCGGTCGGGCGCCGACTTTATCATGGGCGCGATTCGGCGTGTCCCGGACGCGCTGGTCTGCCTGCCCACGGGCTCGTCACCGGCACGGGCATACGAACTGCTGGCCGCCCACGGCCGCTCTGAGCCGGAGTTGTTTGGTCGCGTGCGGTGGCTCAAGCTGGATGAGTGGGGCGGTCTGCCGATCGACCACCCGGCTACCTGCGAACGCTATCTGCTCGACAGGCTCATGATTCCCCTCGAAGTCCCTGCCGCCCGCTTTTTCGGCTGGCAGAGTCAGCCGGAGGACGCGGACGCCGAATGCGAGCGCATGGCTGACTGGCTTGCCGCGCATGGGCCGATTGACCTCTGTGTGCTCGGCCTGGGGCTCAACGGACATCTCGGATTCAACGAGCCGGCGCCGGCGTTGCAGCCGGGTCCGCATGTGGCGGCGCTCTCGCCCACCTCGCTGACGCACTCGATGCTGGGCGGAGAGCGCGCCGGGGTCCGGTACGGCCTCACTCTGGGCATGGCCGACATTCTTCACTCGCGTCGGCTCCTCCTGCTCGTCAACGGGGCGCATAAGGCGGAAGCGATGCGTCGGCTCTCCGATCGGCGAATCACGCCCGAGTTTCCGGCGTCGTTTCTCTGGTTGCATCCGGCGCTGACGATCATCGCCGACCAGGCAGCCCTGGCTGAGACCGATGTGCGGAGGTTCCACACCCCGTCCATGGGAAAGGGCGGTCAGATTTCTCAAGCGGGCTGCCATACGGTTTAGAAGGCACGCGGAGAGCACATGGCAGGAATGCCGCGCCAATTATCGTGTCCGTCGTCGATCCCATGAAACACCAAGTCCGTGTCGGCATCATCGGTTCGCAGTTCATTTCGACTATACACGCCGAGTCCCTGCGACGCTGCGCGTCCGCCGAGATTGTGGCTGTGGCGTCGCCCACCACGGCGCATGTCGAAGCGTTCGCCCGCAGATGGGGCATTGCGCGCCACTACACGGACTATCGCGCGCTGATCGAACTCGGAGACCTCGACTTGGTGGTTGTCGGCGTGCCAAACGATCTCCACTGTCAGATCGCTGTCGAGGCTGCCGGCGCGGGAAAGCACGTGGTCATGGAGAAACCACTCTGCCTGAACCTGGCCGAGGCCGACCGCATGATCGGCGCCTGCCGCGAAGCCCGCGTGAAGCTCATGTACGCCGAGGAACTCTGCTTTGCCCCGAAGTACGTTCGCCTCAAGCAACTCCTGGACAGCGGCGCCTTGGGGCATCCGACGCTGATCAAGCAATCCGAAAAACACGACGGCCCACACGCCCCGCATTTCTGGGACGTCCACCGGGCGGGGGGCGGCGTGGCGATGGACATGGGGTGCCACGCCATCGCGTTCTTCCGCTGGATGCTCGGGCGGCCCGAAATCAAGTCCGTGTACGCCCAGATGAGCACGCAGGTCCACGGCGCCAGGACCAGGGGCGACGACAACGCCATTCTGATCGT
>DAOOQY010000695.1:0-3156 GCA_035389025.1 Verrucomicrobiota bacterium | reverse complement strand
GCAACCGCTCTCGGCCACCGGCTTCGGCTCGCTGGTGCAGTGGAAGGACGGACGCGATGTGCCGGACAACGTGTTTGTGGTGCTCGAGTATCCGGGCGGCGTCTTCCTGCAGTTCGAGGCGACGATCGGCAATTCCTTCGAGTCGGAGTTGAGCCTGTTCTATGGCACCGACTGCGCGGTCATGATGCGCGACCGCCGCGCCTGGATGTTCAAAGAGGCGGACGCCCCGCTTCTGGGTTGGGAGGTCTACGCCCGCAAGGACGCCTTCTACAAGGAAAGCGGCATCGCCCTGGGCGCCGGCAACACCAAACAGGAAGCCCAACAGACCAAGAAAGACGAACCCGCGGAAGTCGTTGTTGACCCGAAATCGCCGCTGCAATACGCGCTGGGCGCATTCCTCAAGAACAGCGACACGCTCGGTTCGGGCGTGGCCGACTTCAAGGAGAACTTCGATGCCAGCGACACGGCGGCTCTCAAGGAGTACGTCGGGGAACTGCAAAAGGAGAAGAGCTGGCTGTCGGCCGCCACATGGCGCGATGGTCTCGATTCCACGGTCACCGTTGCGGCCGCCAACCAGGCCATCCTCAAGGCCGAACGCGTCGTTTTTAAACCCGAGTGGTACGAATTGGCCTGAGACAACAGAGTGAATCTGAATTTTTCCACCTCATCCCCCATCTAAGACCAAAACAAATATGAAAATGCATCTGCTGAAATCGACTCTGACACTCGCCGCCGCCCTGGCTTGCGGCACGCTCGCCCAGGCCGCCGACGGCTGGATTAAATACGCAGCCAAACCCGGCTGCCTGGTGACCATCGACGGCACGTCGACCATTCACGACTGGACCACGAAAGGCGCCATCATCGGCGGTTCGTTCGAAGTCGAGCCCGAGTTCCTCACCGACAAGACGCTCAAGTCGGTCAAGAGCCTCACGACCAAAGAGGTCAATCCCAAGGTCCAGGTCAAAATCCCCGTCAAGTCGCTCAAGAGCCAGGTCCTGCTCGGCGCGTCGAAGATGGATGAAGTCATGCAGGAAGCCATGCGCATGAAGGACAACCCGGACATCCTCTACACGCTGAAGGAAATGATCGTCAAAGGCGACGTGCCGGCCTCAGGCAGCCCCGTCAAATTCGACACCAAAGGCGAACTGACGATCTCCGGCGTCACCAACACGGTCGATATGGAGGTCACCATGACCCGCGTCGCCGACGATCGAGTCAAATTCGCCGGATCGAAGGTCCTCAAGATGACCGATTACAAGGTGCCGCCCCCGGCCCCCAACATCCTGGGCATGAGCCCGATCAAGACCGGCGACGAAGTCACGATCAAGTTCGATTGGCTTCTCGGCCTCCAGAAGACCGAGCCCGCCGCCAAATAGCGGGCTGACTCAATCTCCAGTCTTTCGTCTGCGCAAGCGCGGCCCGACCGGCCGCGCTTTGCGCTTTTCATCGGGGGCTGTTAGTCCTTACGCACGCCTCGACAAGACCGCCTCGCAAAAACCGGTTGCGCGCTGCCGTCCGCTGGGCCACTAGTAGTGCCATGTTGGCCAAGGTGGGTTCGGCAGCCGTCAATGGAATCGAGGCCTATGCCGTCGAAGTCGAGGTGAACTCCGGCTGGGGCGACACGACCATTGTCATCGTCGGCCTCCCCGATGCCGCTGTGAAGGAGTCGCGCGATCGCGTCACCACCGCACTGAGCAACTCCGGTTTCCGATTCCCCCTGGGCCGCATGACGATCAACCTCGCGCCGGCGGACGTCAAAAAGGAAGGCCCCAGCTTCGACCTGCCAATTGCCGTCGGCATGATCGCTGCCAGTGAGCAGATGCTCTCTGAGCAGTTGGACAACTTCCTCATCGTCGGCGAACTGGCACTCACCGGAGCCGTCCGTCCGGTCAAAGGCGTCCTGCCGATCGCGCTGCGCGCCAAAGCCGATGGGAAGACGGGGCTGCTTGTGCCTCCGGAGAACGCCGCTGAAGCCGCCGTGGTCGCGGGGCTCAACGTGATTCCCGTCCAGAACCTGCGCGAGGCGGTCGCGTTTCTCGAAGGCGATATCACGCTCGCCCCCGTCCGCCTCGACATGGCCCGGCTCTTTGCACAGCCGATCGAGGACGAACTGGATTTCGCCGATGTGAAAGGGCAGGAATCGGTGAAGCGCGCGCTCGAGATCGCGGCTGCGGGCGGACACAACGTGCTGCTCATCGGGCCGCCGGGCACGGGCAAATCGATGCTCGCCAAGCGGCTTCCGACGATCCTGCCTCCCCTGACGCTCGAAGAAGCGCTCGAGACAACGAAGATTCACAGCATCGTCGGCCAGCTCAACGGCCAGGCCCTGGTCACGCGCCGACCCTTCCGGACGCCGCATCACACGGCCAGCGACGCCGGCCTTCTGGGCGGCAACATCGTGCCCACGCCGGGCGAAATCTCGCTGGCACACAACGGCGTTCTGTTCCTCGATGAACTGCCCGAGTTCAAACGCAGTGTCCTCGAGACCATGCGCCAGCCGCTCGAAGAGGGCCGCGTCACCATCTCGCGCGCCGCCGGCACGATGACATTCCCGGCGGCGTTCATGCTCGTCGCCGCCATGAATCCGACCCCCGACGGCAAGATGCCGGGCGAATCGCGCTGTTCGCCGCGGGAAATCCAGAACTACCTGGGCCGGATTTCCGGACCGCTGCTGGATCGCATCGATCTCCATGTCGAGGTCCCGCCCGTGAAGTTCCGCGATATGACGGCCGAACGCATGGGGGAACCGTCGGCCAGCGTCCGCGAAAGGGTTATCGCCGCCCGAAAGCGCCAGCAGGAGCGGTTTGCCGGACGCTCGCGCGTCACCTGCAACGCCCGCATGACCAGCCGCGATCTCAAGCGGTGGTGCGGCCTCGATGAAACGACACTCGAAATGCTCAAGGTGGCCATGACCGACCTCGACCTGAGCGCGCGCGCCTACGACCGCATCCTCAAGGTGAGCCGGACCATCGCCGACCTTGCCGACTCCGACCGGATCGTCCCCGACCATCTGGCCGAGGCGATCCAGCTTCGCAGCCTCGACCGCCAGGTGTGGGGTCGATGAGGGTTGCGGGAGATGAAAGGCGCTACCGGTCCTGCTCTGCGTCTCTGCGTCTTGGCGTCTTTGCATTGAAGTCGGCTCGGCCCGGAGGGAAC
>DAOOQY010000694.1:0-3159 GCA_035389025.1 Verrucomicrobiota bacterium | reverse complement strand
CAATTCTTCACTTCGCTCTACGAGAAGATGCCGGGCGTCTTCTCGTAGAGCGAAGTGAAGAATTGGGCCGTGCCCCAGCATCGAATCCCGTCTACGACAAAGGTCGCGGTTTCGCCGGGCTTGTCGGCGAACACCTTCGTGAGGGTCGGCTGCGTAAAGGCGATTCGCAGGCTGTACCCGCCCAGGAGCGCCGAGGCTGCGAGCAGGGGGACGATGAGGCGCGGCAGTCGCATGGCTTCCTCTACCGTCCGGCCCGCAGTTGGAGCGCGTCCGTTTCCGGGCAGGCATCCATACACTCCAGGCAATTGGTGCAGTCCCGGTGACGCACGACCTTCAATTCATGCACGGGGATGCGCTGCAGGCAGGCCCGATCGCAGCGACCGCACGCGGTGCATTTCGATTCGTCACGATGCACCCGGATCAATCCCGCCCGGCTAAACGGGTCCAACACCGCCCCCATCGGACAGAGATACCGGCAGAAGAGCATCGGCACCACGAACGCCCCGAGCGCGGTCACCCCGAGCACCGCGGCCGAAAGCACGCCGGCACTGCCGTGGCCCAGACCGGAGAAGATCAAGTAGAAAGGATCGTAACCGCGCAACACCAGTTCGCTGCTTCGGTACGTGAACACCAGCGCCACCGCCAGCGCAGCGTAGCGCAGCAGCTTAAGCCGCGCATCCGCCTTCGCCGGCACGGACGGACGCCGCCTCCAAACCCGGGCACCCAGGCGCGCCGCCAGCTCACCGAGAAAACCGATCGGGCAGGCCCATCCACAGAAGGCCTTCTTGGCCAGCATGGCTAACCCCAGCACGGCGATCATCAGCGACACATTCAGAGGGCCGAGGGCGCAAGTGAACTCGCCGGCCGTCAAGAGCCCCCACAGACTCTCAACGCCGCCAAACGGACAGTAGGCCTCAAAGGATCGGGAGCCGCGGCCAAGCGCCAGATAGACCACCGACGCCAGAACTCCGGACAGCATCACGTATCGAACGTACCTGCATTTTAGTTCCTTCATGTCCCGTGAGCCACTGTGCCTGTCGGCGCACGTGGCGGCAAGCAATCGTTGCCGCCGTGTCGTTGCCGAAGAGCGGTAAGACAGTGGGGTCGCATCTAAATAGTTGACAAATGGGTGTTTGCCGAGGTGCCGGGGGCTATGGCGAGGCGGTTGCGGATGGAGTGGCAATATCAAGAACTGACCCGTTTGCGGAGAGCTTCGAACCGCAGGGTCTGTGCGGCTTGCCCGGCGCGCCAATCGCAGGCGTCTACTTTGTGGCGAGGATCGCTTGGAGTTTCCGCAGGTCGGGGTTGTTGGGCGTTGAGACGGTGTTGATGACCTTGAGTTGGAGCGTGCGCCCGTCCCGCCATTTCAGGGCGTCCGCGTGACCGTCGGCGAAGGAGAAATTGCAGGCGTTGTTGTGCCACATCGCCGGCAGGTTCATCCACTTGTCGCCTTCGGGGTTGAAGCCGAAATGGCCGTCATCAATGCTGTTTTGGTGCTCATCCAGGAAGACAAACGCGCTCGATGGTCCGGGCTTGGTGATGTCGGCCGTTTTGCGGTTCACGGTGTAACCCCTGTATCCGCCGTAGTTGAGGCCCACATCCTCGCCGTTCATGTAGCAATTCATCGCATAGGAACGCACCCTCAGGTATTTCTTGCCCCCAATCGTCGAGCGCCCCGGGTCGGCAGGGCAGCGGTAGATGCCGACCGAATCGTTGTAGCGGTAGAGCGTGCCTTGCTTCAGGAGCGTCGCATTGGTGGAATCCGACGAGTTGTCCTGCATGTAGCCGAGAATCCACGACTTCGAGCCGGGGCCCACGTTCGGATCGTTGGGGACGAGATTTTCCTGATGGTCATTGGCGTACATCATCCAACAGAGTTGGAGTTGTTTCAGATTGCCGAGGCAGAGCGTCTGCTGGCCCTTGCTCTTGGCCTTGGACAACGCTGGCAGGAGCATACCCGCCAGGATCGCGATGATCGCGATGACTACCAGCAATTCGATGAGCGTAAAGGCGGATAAAGGGAGGGAGTATCGTCCGTGGGCCTGCGGCCCACTCGGGCGGGCTGAGCAACGCGGCTTCATAGTTTTGTGTCTGCCGTACTGGCAGGTGTGGTTGCTGATCCGTTCACTCCTTTCTAGACCCGCGACGGGTCGGGGCGCAAGCCCGAGTTTTTCCCCCGGCGCATCTGGTTGTTGTCGGTGTTCTGTCGCCCGGAAAAGCAATGGGGTCGCATCGACTATTTAGATGCGACCCCATTGCCCGCTCTACTCGATGACGAACCAGGTGACGCCCCGGGCCGGCACTTGAACCGGCAACGCGATCGCGTACTGACGGTCCAAGGCGAATGTCCGGGCAGGGTTGTCCTGCTCGCGCACGGACGCCTGATCCGTGAGGCCGGTGTAGTAAAGCGGGATGGTGAGCGTTTCGGCCACGACGCTGTCGAGGGGGTTGTACACCATCAAGAGCCCCTTCTCCTTCAAAGCCGGGTTGACATGGAGGATGTAATCGAGATCCCGTCCATCGGCCCGTCGGAGATGAATGATATCCGAGTTCAGGATCGGGCGATGGCGTTTGTAGAAATCGACCCACCGTTTTACCACCGCCTTGGTCTCGTCGGTGTCATAGAGCCGCGGGCCGCGGTAGCAGGCGATGACGCCGGCGCCGAAGAGGTTGGCCAGGCGCTGCTCGTAATGTTCGAGGTGATCTTTGAGCGGCTCGATTGTGGCCGCGGCGCCGCCGCCGTGGTATTCGGTGAGCGGCACGAACATCCAGCCCATGCTCGGGGTCTTGTCCCAGGTGCCGTCGAAGATGTTCTGTCGCTCGATGATCTCCTGGTAGGCGCGCGGCAGCGACCAGTTGACTTCGCGATAGCCCATGCCGGTCTTCGATCCGCCATTGAGGAAGTACCAGTCCGGGATGTTCAGGTAGACGCCCTGCGAACGGCACCATTGGTAAAGGCCGGTGATAGCCTTCCACTGCACCCATTGCGAATCGGCCAGCACGCGGTGGAAGGGATGATTCGTGCTGGCGCACTGGTCGCCCGGATAGGAACCGTCGTGTTCGAGGACGCCCAGACCGGCAAACCGCATGAAGTGCTGCAACTGCGCCAGGTAATTGCTGCCCCAGGTCGCGCCCAGACAGGGCATCACGCCGTATCGC
>DAOOQY010000693.1:0-3162 GCA_035389025.1 Verrucomicrobiota bacterium | reverse complement strand
GCATGAGTGCACCTTTCGATGACATCGGCTCCGCGTTCTTCAGAAGTTGGTGAGAAATGCGCGCTAGGCGAACTTGTGCTTGCCCGGGACGGGGACCTCCGGGAAGGGCAGGCTGCCCAACTCGTACGTGTCGGGGCCGTACCGCAGCTTGGACTGAAGCGCTTCGTCCCACTCGACAGTCCGGCCCGTGTAGGCCGACTCGCGTCCCATGATGGCCGTCAGGGTGCCTTCGGCCAGGCTTTTGGCTTCGTTGATCGGTTTGCCCGCGCGGATGCTGGCGATGAGATTCTGGTGCTCTTTCTGGTAAGGATTGCCATCCTCGAGCCCGCGGCTGCGCCAGTTGCCGCCGCCGCGGATGGTCAGGAGATTGTTGCCGTCGTTGAGCGTCGCCACGCCTTGGGCGCCCTGGATCACTTCGCCCACCCGCCCTTCGGTGCCGTCCATCTGGCGGCACTGACTGAACATGCGCACGCCGTTGGGATACTCGAACTCGACGGCGAAGTGGTCGTAGATATTGCCGTGGATCGGGTGCCGGCGCGCCTGGCGACCTCCCTGGCCGTAGGCCTTGACGGGGTGGGCGCCCATGGCCCAGTTCATGATGTCGAGGTTATGCACGTGCTGCTCGGCGATGTGGTCCCCGCTGGTCCAGGTGAAGTAGTTCCAGTTGCGGAGCTGCCATTCCATGTCGCTCATCGCGTCCGTCTTCTCGATCACCCAGATCACGCCGCCGTTCCAATAACAGCGCAGGCATTGAATCTCGCCGATCTGCCCGTCGTGGATGCGGCGGATCGCCTCGTTGTAGCTGGGGCGGTGCCGACGCTGGGTGCCCGCCGCAATGCCGAGGTTCTTCGCCTTGGCGATTTCCCCCGCTTCGAGCAAGGTCCTCACCCCGGGACCGTCGACGGCGCCGGGTTTTTCCATGAAGACATTCTTGCCGGCCTCGATGGCCGCTTTGACGTGGAGCGGGCGGAAATGGGGCGAGGTGGCGTGGATCACATAGTTGATTTCGGGAATCTCGAGCAGCTTCTTGTAGCCATCGAACCCGTCGAAGCACATCGCATCCGGGATGTTCACGCCGAGCTTCTTCAGATTCTGGCGGCAGGCGTTGACGCGGTCCATGAACACGTCGCACAAGGCGACCACCTCGAGGTTCTTGTTGCCGACCTTTGCATTCGACGCCACGTCTTCGGTGTGATAGCCCGCGCTCGGGTAGATGACCTGGGTGGCCGCGCCCAGCGCATCGAGCACCGCCCCCGTCCCGCGTCCGCCGCAGCCAATCACCCCGATCCTGATCGGCATGTCCGCCTCCGCGTGAGCGTCAAGCACGAACGGGAATTGGGCGAGTGCCGCGCCGGCCAAGGCGGCCGATGACCCCCGCAAGAAATGGCGTCGCGAACACGTCGATTCGATCGAGGGTGGAGTCGGATGCGAGGTATTCATGGGGGAAATAGTGAAGGAGGCGCTCGCGGAAAAGCCAGAAGAAACTCCGCCCAACCGCCTCTCGCGGCGCAGGCAGGGCACGCGCCCTGCAGCGGGAGTCTCCATCCGTTGTCGGCCCGATGCCCTTTGCGGGCGACGTAAGACCGGCGGCAGCCAGAAGGCCCAGGCCGGTCACTCGGCGCCAGGCGTTGGCGGCGGATTCAAGCCGGGTATGGGCGGGCTGGGCGGAAAGGGCACCCCCTGGCGGCGCGAAATCTCCTCCTGTGCGCGCATCAGGAGCATCTGCTGTTCCGGCGCGAGGGCCGGCTGAGGAGGCTGCACGGACTCGCCTCCGCCGCCAAACTGCGTCCCGGCGTTAATGCCCGAAACGGCTCCGGAAGACAGGCGGGTCGGCCTTACGGGAATCGACTGCAGGCCGCTCGGGTTGGGCGTAGTCAGAGTCGGGGACCCCACGGGGGCGATCGAGGACGCGGCCCCCCCAGCTCCGGGCCTGGTCCACGCCGCCCGGGCTGCTGCCGCGGCGGGTGTCGTGGCCCCGGGCTGCGGCTGGCCTGGACGCCCAGGCCCGGCCCCGGTTGCGGCCCCGGTTGCGGCGGCGGGCGCCACCGGGGGTTTGAGCCCGTTGTTCACGAAGTCGAGAGTCATCTCCTTCCCTGCATAGGCAACGCGCACCATCCCCGCCCGCTCGTCGATCTGAAGGACGTGCAGATTCGTGATCAGCCAGTCCTTGTCACCTTCGGCGACCAGATCGGAATTGATCTGCGGCTTGCCGGGCTCCTGAAGAACGAAGGTGGCGTGACGCCCGCCCAACAAGGTGATGATCCCGGACAGCTTCAGCGCCGAGGGCGAGAGTTGCTGAGCCGGTTGTTCGGGCACAGCCGCAGGGGCAGGCGGCTCCTTAAGATCGAACGCGTTGCGCCGAACGATCGATTGGTAGGGAGAGTCTTGCGCCGGGCCCGCAGTCGCAGCCGGAGTCACGTCGGGCTGGACGGGTGCCGGTTGGACAGCCGCCGGCTGCGCAGGCGCCGGCTGGGCAGGTGCCGGCTGGGCAGGTGCCGGCTGGGCAGGTGCCGGGTTCGGAAGGCTATTGCCTTCAGCCTGCAGCGGTTTCTCCTCGGCCTTGGGCGCTGGAGCAGCCGCAGGCCCGTTCTCCTTGGGTCCCGTCGGTTCCCCGGATTCCTCAGGCGCCTCGGGCCGAGGGGTGTCCTCGGTTTCGACAGGGGCATCCGGCATCGCCGGGTTTTCAGATTCCGGTTCGGGCGGGGCGGGTGCTTCCTCGGCTGGCGGGTCATCGTCGTTCTGGGCCGGGCTTGCACCGAACGCAAAGGCCAGACCTCCCGCCACCAAGGTCAGGCACAACAGACTGCGCAGCGTTGTCACGAGCCCACTATCGCTCATGGTCCTTTTGAACACCATCAGAGAGTATTGGTTGCTGTCCAGCCCGCACATTTCGCACCCCGCAGATGCACAGGGCGATCAAATCTAGCAGGCAGACTGCACGCGGGTTTGAAAGGCAAAACCGCCCCAGGTTCGAGAGATAGAGAACTGCAGCACACTGTTCTCATGTCAGACCGCTCTCAGGCCCGACAGAATGCTCGCGATTCCTTTTCTGGGCGCGGTTTTGCCAACTAGCCCGGTTATGGTTCCTCGCAAGGCGTGTGAAATAACCGGGCTAGCAGGCTGTCGGACTTAGGGGCGCCCTGGCCGCGAGGGGCGGCTGGT
>DAOOQY010000692.1:0-3164 GCA_035389025.1 Verrucomicrobiota bacterium | reverse complement strand
AGGCCCCGTGCCCCCACGCGGCGCAAACTCGATTCCCACCGGCAGTCTGGAGATGCAGGCCGTGCCTCTCGGCTGCAGCCACCACCTTCGAGCCTGAACCGCACCGGATCGAGCCATCGCTCCTCGTCTCCCGTCGCAAACTCCTTGCAGAACTCGAAACGCATGACGCTCACGCCCGCACTCCGAAAGCCAGGTCCATGCGAAGACCGGCGTTGCATGGCTCCATCTCTCGGGCCTGGCGCGGTTTTGCCCTTCGAACCCGCATACCAGTCCCTTTCCGAGGCCTGACCGCTTTTGCACTGACGGGGTGCGACCTATGCGAGTCAGCCGGCTGCGAGCCGGTGCTACGGCGCGCTTCGGCTGCAAAAAAGTCATTGCGATGCGATCCGCTTCGGCTACATTCCGGCGCTGCATCATGAGCGCACACGAAGCTGTTCATCAGCAAATGAACTCGTCCAAAGACCTGTTCATCACGAACAAGCTGGGCATTCACGCCCGGCCGGCTTCGATGTTTGTTCGTCTTGCCAACCAGTTCAAGTGCGAGGTGGCGGTTGAGAAGGACGGCGAGATTGTCAATGGCAAGAGCATCATGGGGCTGATGATGCTCGCGGCGGGTCCCGGGTCCAGAATCCGGGTCCGCGCCAAAGGCGCCGACGCGCCGCAGGCGATGGAAGCCCTTGCGGGCCTGGTGAACTCGAAGTTCAACGAGGAGTAGGATTCCAGTGTCCGCTCCTCATGTTGACATTCACCGCATCGCGCGCCTGGCACGGCTTGAACTGAGTCCCGAGGAGGAAAGCCGGTTCGGCGCGGAACTGAGCAACGTGCTTGACTACATCAAGCTGCTCGAGGAGGTGGATGTCCGCGCTGTCGAGCCGATGGCCCATGCCGTCCCGCTCAGCAACGTGGCGCGGCCCGATGCAGTACGGCCTTCCCTGTCACACGCCGAGGCCTTGAGCCAGGCGCCCTCCCAATCGAACGGGCTGTTCATTGTGCCTCGAATCGTCGAGTAGCGTCCCGCCCCCCATGCCCAATCGCCTCACTGTCTGCGAGTTGTCCCGGCTCCTTTCCCGGGGGGTATTGAGTTCGCGCGAGGCGACCCAGGCGTGTCTCGATGCCATCCGGCAGCGCGACCCGGTCGTGCGCGCATTCCTGCATGTCGACGCGGCGGGAGCGCTAGCGCAGGCGGACGCCGCTGACGCAGCCCGTCGACGTGGAGATGGCGCGGAGACACACCCGCTCCTGGGCATTCCGGTGGCGATCAAGGACGTCATCGCGGTTCGCAACCAGCCGCTGACCTGCGGATCGCGGATTCTGGCACAGTATATTGCCCCCTACGACGCCACAGTCACGGGGGCGTTGCGCAGGGCGGGCGCGGTCTTTCTGGGGCGGTTGAACCTGGACGAGTTCGCGATGGGGAGTTCGACGGAGAACTCGGCGTTTGGCCCAACGCGCAACCCTTGGGATGTAACGCGCATCCCCGGCGGTTCCTCCGGCGGCTCTGCGGCCGCTGTTGCCGCCGACGAATGCAACGCCGCGCTCGGATCGGACACCGGCGGTTCGGTCCGGTTGCCGGCCGCGTTCTGCGGCGTGGTCGGCCTCAAGCCGACCTACGGACGCGTCTCGCGCTACGGGCTGGTGGCGTATGCGTCCTCCCTCGACCAGATCGGGCTGCTGACCAAAACGGTGCGCGACGCCGCACTCCTGCTCGAAACCGTGGCTGGGCACGATCCCCTCGATTCGACCAGCGTGCCGCTGCCGGTGCCGCCCTATGCTGCCAGCTTGGACCGGTCCGTGGCCGGATTGAGAGTCGGCCTGCCTCGGGAGTACTTTGTCGACGGGGGTCTGGACGCCGAGGTCAGACACTCGATCGAGCGGGCCATCGCCCAACTCGAATCCCTCGGCGTCGAACCCGTCGATGTCTCGCTTCCGCACACGCGCTATGCCCTGGCGACCTACTATTTGATCGCTCCCGCCGAGGCCAGCGCCAATCTCGCCCGCTTCGACGGCGTCCGGTACGGCCTGCGCATCGAAGGGGCGGACCCGATTGAAATGTACGCGCGGACACGCGGCGCCGGCTTCGGACCGGAAGTGAAGCGGCGCATCATCCTGGGCACACATGCCCTGAGCAGCGGCTACTATGACGCCTACTACCTCCGCGCCCAGAAGGTCCGGACGCTCATCCGCCAGGACTTCCTCGACACCTTCAAGCAAGTCGATGCCATCCTGACGCCGACCGCGCCGACGCCTCCTTTCAAACTCGGCGAGAGGCTGGCCGACCCGCTGCAAATGTACCTATCCGACGTCTTCACGATCTCGTGCAACCTCGCCGGCATCTGCGGGCTGAGCCTGCCATGCGGATTCACCACCTCCCCCAAGCTCCCGATCGGAATGCAATTGCTCGGACCGCCCTTCGGCGAGGAGAGTCTGCTCCGACTCGGGCACGCCTTCGAGCAATCGACGGACTGGCATCGACACCGCCCGCCGCCGTGAGCCGGAACGACTGCCGAACACCTCGCCTCCGCCTCCCCCACCCCATCTCCCATCTCCGATCTCCGATCTTCCATCTCCGGTCTCCTACTTCCTCACCGACACGATCGAAGTGGCGGCGCTTACAACAAGAAAGGTGAAGAGGATCGAGTGGACTTGAAACGGATAATCGAAGCGCGCGTGGACGAGGCATCCCCCCAGCGCGGCCCAGATCAGGCCAAGAAAAACCGCTGAGACACGGGTGCCGCCGTGCAGCAGCGGACGCAGGACCGCCAGCGCGAGGGCACAGAACACCAGCAATGCGCCGATGCGTCCGAAGGTGATTCGCGTTTCGAGCCAATCGTTGTGGACGTACCACGGCCGGGTGAGCCTGGTCCGGCGGTAGACCTCGTACATCGAGGTGAATGTGCCCGGGCCCGAGCCGAACCAGGGATAATCCGCGGCAATGCGGCGTCCGAGTTCGTGGATTTCAGTCCGGTCCTGGAGTTGTGCGCCCAGGGATTTCGGTCCGGTCAAAGCCTTGCGGGAGATATCGAGGCGCGGGGCGGGCGGGTGACTCGGTCCATTCTCATCGCCACTCCGTTGCCCGGATGAACTGATCAGGGTGCGCACCTGCGTCTGCGACAACGCCTCCGCATAGAGTTGGGCGTGATGCACGGTAGGCGTGTCCGAAGGGC
>DAOOQY010000691.1:0-3166 GCA_035389025.1 Verrucomicrobiota bacterium | reverse complement strand
TCCCTCTCCCATCCGATGGGAGAGGGTGTCCCGCTCTGCGGGACGGGTGAGGGTGACGGTGTCTCGCATCCCACGGATTCCTCTGTAAGGCAGCACAGAAGCTTGACTTGTCTGCGACGTGTTTCACCGGTCAAGGATTCTATCGAGGGCGGACGGCGCCGCAGGAAGGACCAAACGAGAACGCCTGCGAGCGTTGGACTCGCAGGCGCGCGTGTCACACAGACAAAGCAGGTTGGCGTCTACTTGCCCTCGGACTCGTCGACGACGACATAGTGTCGATTCCCATCACGCCAGACCCTCAACAGTGTGGTCTTGTCCTTGGCCTGCTCCGTCATCCGCACGGCATCGTCGGCGTTGCGCACGGGTTCCCGGTTGATTTCCAGGATCACGTCGCCCTGCCGCAGACCCGCGTCCGCCGCGTGGGAATACGGTTCCACATCCGTGACCAAGGCGCCCTGCAGATCGGCGGGCAGATCGAGTTGACGCCGTGTCTGGGCGTCCAGGTCCGACACCGTCACGCCGTTGAGCGTGCCTTCGTCCTGAGGCTTGGCGGAGTCGGCGCGGGCCAGTGGGGCGTTGTCCGGCAGTTCCTTGAGAGTGACCTTGATGGTCTTTCTCGAGCCGTCTCGAACGATCTTGAACGGGACCTCCGTGCCGGGCTTGGTCTGAGAGACCATGAGTCTGAGCTGGCGGCTGTCCTTGACCTCCTTGCCGTTGAACTCGGTGATGACATCGCCTTCCTTGATTCCGGCCCGTTCGGCCGGGCTCCTCGAGGCGACATCGCCAATGAGTGCGCCCGTCCGATTATCGAGTCCGAACTTGCTGGCCAGAGCGGGTGTCAGATCCTGGATGATGACCCCGAGGTAGCCGCGAGCCACCCGGCCATCTTTAGCGAAGCTCTCCATGACGTATTTGGCCAGGTTCGTCGGGATGGCGAAGCCGATGCCCTGGTTGCCGCCGGTCCGGCTGAGGATGGCCGTGTTGATGCCGATCAAGCGCCCTTCGCCGTCGACGAGCGCGCCGCCGGAATTGCCCGGGTTGATCGCCGCGTCAGTCTGGATGAAGTCCTCGTAATCGAGGCCCATGTTGGCGCGCCCCTTGGCGCTGACCATGCCCATCGTCACGGTCTGACCGATGCCGAAGGGATTGCCAATGGCGAGAACCAGATCGCCCACCTCGATCTGATCGCTGTCGGCCATCTCGATGAACGGCAGGTCCTTGCCCTCGACCTTGAGAACGGCGACATCGGTCTTCGGGTCTTTGCCGACGACCTTGGCGCTGAATTCGCGCCCGTCCTGAAGCGCCACCTTGACTTCGTCGGCGCCGTCCACCACGTGATTGTTGGTCAGGATGTACCCTTCGGCGGTGACAATCACCCCCGACCCGACACCCTGCTGCCGGGGCACCGGCATCTCGCGGTAAAGGCCGCGCCCGCGGCGATTGGGGCCAAAGAACCAACCGAATGGGTCCTCAGGCAAAAACCCCTCGGGTGACCCCATGGTCTTCGGCTTGGTCGTGGTGAAGACACGCACCACGCTCGGACTGACCTTCTTCACCACGGGGGCAAAGCTGGTCGTGAATCCCCCCGACCGACCGGCGGGCTTCTCGTCGACCGTCACGCTAACGGCTGTCTTCTCGGTCTTCGCCGACGTGTCGTCGTTCTTGATTCCCGTTTGCTCGATGGCCAGGGCGACGGTTGCGGCAGCAATGACGCCGCCCCAGGCCAGGAAGGGAAGGCGTTTCCATATTGGCTTCCTTTGCGATTTCATAGTCATGTCACTCATTGTCGTTGTTGTTGCTGTTGTGATCTCTCAGCTTCCATTCTCGCTACTGGAGGCAATAGACCACACCGACATGACGCGAGCCTTTCGGCATCATTACATGTCTGTAAGGAACGAAGCCGCATCGACGAGCCGGCTTTCGCCCTCGCCCGTGTTGACGGCGTAGCGGGCGCCTGGCCGCATGGCGGCGGCGCCATGCGCGCCGGATCGAGTGAGGGCGTAGAATGTGACGTTGAACTTGGGGCGACCCTGGGCGTCCAGGAGACGCTTCATTTTCGTTTGGGCGGCAATGCGTTTGCAGGCCATCAGGCAGGCGTCCTGAGGCGCATGCCCCTGACGCATCCATTCGACAATCATGACGCTGCTGCAGGCCAGCAGATTCGCCTCGCCGCGGCCAGTCGAGCCGGCAGCTCCGACATCGTTGTCGACCCAAAGACCGGCGCCAAGAATGGGCGAGTCACCCACACGCCCGGGGATCTTGAACGCGAGTCCGCTGGTGGTGGTGCAGCCGGACAGGTTGCCTTTGAGGTCAAGGGCGTCGCAATTGATGGTGCCGTAATGGCGCAAGGCCTCTTTCACGTTTTGTCCCACGTCGAGATCGTCTATCGTGTGCGGTGGAAGCCAGTCATCCTGGGCGCTCAGGTTCTCTTTCCAGCGCAGCCAGGCCTCGCGCGATTCCTCGGTGAGCAGATTCTCCTCTTTGAATCCGTGCGCCTTGGCGAACTTCAGTGCCCCAGCGCCCACCAACAGCACATGATCCGTCCGCTCGAGCACCAGCTTCGCCACACGCGACGGATGGCGGATGTTCTGCAGCGCGGCCACGGCTCCGCCGCGTCCGCTCGGCCCATGCATGACTGAGGCATCGAGTTCGACGACGCCATCCTCGTTGGGCAGACCGCCATAGCCCACGCTCCGATCGGAGGGGTCGTCTTCGACGATACTCACGCCGGCAACGACCGCATCGAGGGCATCGGCGCCCTGCACGATCAACTCCATAGCCTTGGCAGCCGCCTTGAGGCCGTTGGCGCTGGCGATGACAACAGGCCGGTCTGCCGTTTGAGCCGTCAGGCGCGGGGCGAAGGGGGCGTTGGCGACCCCCACCACAGCGGCGAGTCCGCTCGATGAGAGGAAACGGCGGCGGGAGGTTCGGCGCGGTGCGTTCATTGTCATGATTCGGATCGATGGGTTTCGAATGCCACCCGCGCGGCAACTTGGGCGACGTCCTTGTCGCCGCGCCCGGAAAGGTTGACGATCACCACTTGGTCGGGAAGCATGCGCGGGACCCGCTCGATGGCTGCCGCAACTGCGTGGGCCGATTCGAGGGCCGGAATGATGCCCTCGATTTTCGCCAGGCGCATGAATGCGTCGACCGCCTGATCGTCGGT
>DAOOQY010000690.1:0-3187 GCA_035389025.1 Verrucomicrobiota bacterium | reverse complement strand
CGAGAATGCGGTGTCCGCATCCGCGCAGACCGGGACGGACAATGCGCGGAATGAACCTGATCGAAAAGCAACCCTCCGTCTCACCGCGGAGCGCCAGGACATCAACCTGTCAACAATACAGCCTGACCAAGGGAAGGAGACCACCCCATGAACACTTCCATGTCCCGTCGTCAATGGCTCGGCCTGGCCGCCGCAGCCTCAGTCGGCGCCGCGATCCCGCGCAACGTCGCCGAAGGTGCCGAGGCGCCGCCTCCGGTCGCGCGGCCGCGTCTGGCGGTGTGCATCGATGCCCTGTTTACGGATGTGCCCTTCGAAGAGCGCCCGGCCAGAGTAAAGGCGGCGGGCGTCAGTGCCTTCGAGTTCTGGGGCTGGCGGGGACGCGACATCGACCGGCTGGCCCGGATTCGTGAGGAATTCGGCATGGAGGTGGTGGGCTTGGCTTGCGATACCGGCGGCCCGCTGGTGACCCCCGGCGGCGCCCAGCGGATTCTGGCGCCGCTCAAGGAGACGCTGGCGACGGCGCGGAAGCTCGGCTGCCGCCAGATCATCGCCCAGGTGGGCAACGAACTGAAGGATGTCCCACGCGCCCAACAGCACGCGCATTGCGTCGAGGCCTTCCGCGCCGCCGCACCGTGGTGCGAGGACGCCGGCGTGACGCTGAGCATCGAGACGCTCAACGTGCTGGTCGACCACAAAGGCTATTACCTGGCCACGTCGGAAGAGGGCTTTCGCATGGTCGATGCGGTGGGGAGCCCCCGCGTCCGCCTCCTGTTCGACATCTACCACCAGCAGATCACCGAGGGCAATCTGATCGCCAACATCACGGCCAACCTCGGGAAGATCTCGCATTTCCACGTGGCCGACGTGCCCGGCCGTCATCAGCCAGGCACCGGCGAGATCAACTACCTGAACGTGTTCCGCGCCATCGTCGCCAAGGGATACACCGGCTTCCTCGGCCTCGAGATGTGGCCGACTGTGGATGCGACGCAGGCGATCCGCGAGTCGATCGCGCTGCTGGCGGACGCCACGGCCGAGCGGAAGTAGCGCCATGCCCAGGTGCACCTCGGGTTGAAATGGCGCTTTGACTACGGCATCGGGTGGGTCAGCGGACGCTCTCCCGAAGGCTACATCAACGTGTTTGAAGCCCGCATTGAAGTGGATTGCTGAATCGCAGATCGGTTTGGGGCCAACGCGTCCACGGCGGCCCCGATCTTCCTCCGGAACAGCCCACCGTTCGCCACCGCCACCAAACCCGCCCGGTCCAGCAGCGCCTTCATCTCCGCGCTCACGTCGGTGAAGTAGGTCGGCGACCCGAGAATGATGGCGTCCGCCTGGACCATTTGCTGCATGCAGTCGTTGAAGATGTCGCCCTCCTGCCCACAGCGCGAGTTCTTGCTCTTGAAGCACTGGCAGCAGGCGCGACAACCACGAATGGGCATCCCGCCCAATTGGATGAAACGGGTCTCCCAGCGGGCCGCGATGAGGGGCTCAAGCCCCGTCTTCAGGAGCAATTCCGTGTTCCCACCTTTGCGCGGACTCCCATTGATCGCAACCGCCTTCATAGATTCGACTTTGAAAGTTCGACGTTCGAGGTGCGTCCTCATTCATGGCGCTGTCGAGATTGCGCTCTTGTCCCAACCCCACTGCTGCGCGAACTGTCGAGCGATGCCCCAACGTAGCCGAAACCGTGGCGAGGAAAGTGCAGCGGCTCATTGTGCGAACGTAAGACGCTATTGTGTCGGCAGCACTTCAACGGTCATCTCTTTCCGTGCGCCGCGCCCGGCAGTGTCCCAGACCACCAGCGTCACCCGATAACGGCCGGGACGCTCGAAGGTGTGGGTCGGCTTCGCTGTAATCTCACCAACGCCATGATTGAAGTCCCAAAGCCGTCGTGCCCCGCAAAGAGCCACTTTGAGTCCCACAATGCACCCCTTCCAACTCAGTCAGGGTGTTTCTGCTTCCGAAGCTCTCGGTTTCTGGCTGAACGGAGGCGCTTTGCCAGAATGCACTTCGAGCAGGCGTCCATGCGTTAACTTCGCCGCAGCGACCAGTTCGGCGTGCGGCTGGTCGGTGACGTCGACAAAACCGATATTGTAGTTCTCACCGTCGTTGCGACCGGTGGCCGGTTGATCCAAGTACTGGAACCAGTGCGTACCTACGAGCGTCGGATGGGCCGCACACTGTTCGACATAGTACTGATAGGCGACCGCCCGCTGCACTTGGCTCATCGCTTGGACGAGACCGGGGGCCAGGCCGCGTTCGGGCGCGCCGATGTGAAATTCGCCAATGAGGATTGGGCGCGGTACCAGCCCGTAGATGCGGTCCAGCACGGCGCGGTCCGGCGCATAGCGGTAGATGTTCACGCTGAACACGTCGAAGCCGTGCGCGGCCTTGACGACTTCGTCGTGCGGATTACCACCGAACCGGATGCCGAGGTTCAAGTGATTAGGGTCCAGATAGTCTTCATGGGTTGGTGTTAAGCTCGTTTGGCAATTCCGTCCACCTGAAGGTCTCGCTTCGACCAGGATACGGGCTGGTGAGGTCTCAGAGTCGATCCACGAAGTCCCATCCACCGGCGCAGTGAAAGCGGTCCGTGATATCGCTGGGCCGCATCCAAACCACGCGGTCGCCCAGGTGCCGGGCAATCCGCTCGACGACGGTGGTAAAGGCCTGCCAGCCCACACCGGTGGCTGGGTTGAGTCCTTGCCAGTGTGCGTACCAGATGCAGTACGGCGCGCCGCACGGTAGTCGAGGAACACCTGGAATGCTTTGGCTCCCGCCACGTAGGGGCTCGTGTCGTCGCAGTAGAACGAAAGGAGCGTCTTGCGGTGCTGCGACTCTGGCGTGCCCGAGGCCAGAGCAGGAGGCACCACCAGCGCCGCTCCGCCCGCTGCCGCCAACCCCAACATTCGCCGACGGTTTATGAGTCGTTCTGTGGTCCTCATGGGTTGCACGTGGAACTCACAGCACTTGGGTCAGTCCCGGGATTGCGTGGGGGTACGTGCCATCAGCCTGGGGCAGGATCGGTGGACTCGCCGCCCAGTCGTAGCGCTCGGGGGCGAGCACCTTGTTCGACGCGAGAGCCTCTTCCCAAGTGACCCGCTGGCCGCTGTGAGTGGCCATGCGGCCCAGGATCGCCAGCATCGTGCTCCGCGCCATCGAGAGACTGTCGTTGATCGGGCTCCCG
>DAOOQY010000689.1:0-3188 GCA_035389025.1 Verrucomicrobiota bacterium | reverse complement strand
GTAGCAAGTCTCGAGTGGGTCCTGACCCGCCAGCGGATGGTCGCCCACACGCAACACAGCCAATTCGAAGCGCGAGACAGCTACCTGACCGTTCTCGCATACGAAGCGCGGACCGGCGGTGAGCGCGCCCGCATTCACGCCCTTGAGATTGACGGCCGGCACGGTCCAGGAACGGCGCATCCAGACGCCCGACCCTTCCATCGTGTGACGATTGGCCGCCGCAACAAAACCAACGCCTCCGGCGTCGTCGGTCGCATAGGCTTCCGGACCGAACACCACCCCGAGGCCGGCAAAGGCCGGGTCGTCGTAGAAATCGACACAGACCTTCACGGTGCGCGGGTCGTTGCACGGCAGGCCCAGGTAGTTGTCCGTAATGCCGAAATTCAGAAACAGGCCGTCCGGCACAACCGCTCGGCGCTTGTCGCCGGCAGGCCCCACGTCTTCGGCGTACGTCACCGTCTGGTCGCCATCGTTGAGCACCTGCATGTGATTGCTGGTCGCCGCCGCGACGTCGATTCCAGCCAGATTCGTTTCAGGCTCAGGATCGCATGTCTCAGCGGGCAGGAACTTGTTGATGTCTTCCGGCGGACCAAACGCCCCCTCCTGACCAAACGCGATGACTCGCACGATCAACCCGGGCACCGACTCCATGCGGATCGTCCCTCCGTTCACCCCACCCGCGCCCGTGGCCCCCTGGGCCTCGGCCGAAAGCGAACCGCAGAAACGCTCGCCGTCGGGCCGAATGCCGTTGGGTATCCTGAAAAGAGCCCAGTTCCAACGTTTGTTCTTTGCATCGACAGGGATTTGGCCGCCCACCGGAGTGCTCAAATAGGTGCCCGGCAGGGTTCCGATCAGGAAATTGAAGTTGCGGGGCTGGCCCTGAGCGTTGAAAAGAGCCGCGTCACCGTAAACTTGCACCAGGATGTCGATGAACTCCTCGTCCGCCCATTCCCAGTAGTCCACGTCGGCGACGTTGAGAAAGCTGCCGGTGACCTTCTTGCCCGTGTGGCCGCCGATCGAGAAGTCCTCAGCCACCTGGTCGCCCCCTGTGAGAATGCTCAGATTCGCCGTCCAAGAAACATCTGGCGGATCGAGACCGCCGTCCGTGACCACGTAATGAACAGTCTTGCTGGAATCCACTGTCGCAGGCCACTGATCCGGATCGAACGGACCGGTCTGGGCCAGGCATGAGATTGCGACGCCTCCGCAAAGCGCCGCCAAGGCAAACGCGCAGGAAGTTTTCATAGGCTTGATGTGATATGATCTGTCTACACCCGAGACCATCGGCTTGTCAAAGAAAATAGCCTCAACAAGAGAATAGCCCCGGCACAAACGCGGGCGCGAAATGAACTGTCAAAAACTGTTGACACACCGATCAGCATCTCAATAAATGGATAAACCTACGCATTCACGCGTAATCAGAAATCATGATATGAAGACCAATCCTGTTGCCACGTTCACCAAGCTCCTCTCCTCCGCGACTCTTGGGTTTCTCCTGGCCGGTTCGCTCTTCTCGGCCGTCGCCGGCGATCTTGTGCCCTACAAAGGAACGATTTGGGGTGAGATTCCGTTCTCTGTCGCAACGGGAGCGTTTGTTGCAGCCTATGACAGAATGGAGCCGGTGAACGAGATATCGAGTCACCTTGGCAGAGGCACTCAGGAGTACTCGCAGATATCCTTCAGCCAGGACGAGAATACCGGGATACTGACCTGCAGTGGCATCTCTCAGTGCTACGCGGCGAACGGCGACATGCTGCTCCTGGAATTCGAGTTGGTGTCGGACAACGCCTTCATCTTCGGCATGCCATTCACCTATACAGGCCGCTTCTGGATTCTCCCGGACGGTACCGGTCGTTTCGCGTTCCCGGACACAGGTGAACTGGGTGGAGGCACTTTGTTTAACGGCGCCGGCATCGCCAGTGTTTCCTCAGACGGAAGCGGAGTTCTCCCCTTCTCGCACGACTTCGAAGGGACGATCGCCGTGCTTCGCAAATCTCCGAAGAAGTCGAAGTAAACCGGCGCGTCCGCGGGTCAATTCCCGCCCTCGTTTGGCTTGAGCCACGGGGTGCCGCCCCAGTACCAGGACTGAGCCTTGAGGCTCTCGACGTGGGCGTCGACAAAGGCGACGTTGCTGCGTCCGTTGTGGCGGAGGTGGGGTCCGCCCCAATTCGGGTCGCCGGGCGAAGTGACGCATCCCGTGCAGGGTTCATCGGCCTCCGGGTCGTGCACGATCCAGGCGCCCGGCTTCTCCTTGGAAGCCCGGGTCACACATTGCAGAGGGTCTCTGGTGCGCAGCGGTTGAGTGGCGCTGTCGGTGATGTGCACCACGCTGCTGGGGCGTTTGACGTCCGTATCCCGGATTGCAGGCCACTGGGCCTTGTCCCAGACGCCAGGCCAATCGCAGCCGCCGAGCCGGAAGTTGGCGCCGTAGTTCGAGACGGCCTGGTCGGCGAGATCGGTGGGATACACGGCCAGGAATTCCTTGAACTTCTGGGTCCGAGTCGGACAGCGGAGGAGGTTTGTGGTCTGCTGATAGGGCTGGAGATAGTTGAACCAGGCTTTGCGGTCCAACTGGTTGCCGATGAGTGAGAAGGTCCACGGGAAGCGCGACTGGTTGTCATCGGCGTAGACCTTGGATGCGACCAGCATTTGGCGAAGGTTGTTGACGCAACTGATCGAGCGCCCTTTCTCTTTGGCACGCGACAGGGCCGGCAACAACATGCCAGCCAGAATCGCGATGATGGCGATGACCACGAGCAACTCGATCAGAGTGAAGCCGCTGCCGGCGGCGCCATTCCGCTGCCGCGGCGAAGGAGTCATGGTCTTCATCCAAGCAGTATCTCCTCCTTCGCGACGTCGAACCGCGCCACCTTCTTCTCGAGAAACGCCAGCATGGCCATGTTCAACGCGACCTGGACCTGGAAACCGAACTCGACGTCGCTGACCGGTTTCTCGCGCGTTCGGACGCAGTGGAGGAAGTTCTTCCAATGGGCGCGGGTTGTGTCGCTGCGTCCGCCTTTGATCTGTTGGCGTTCGCCCTTCTTGGGAATGATCGTGAGGCTGTCAACGCCCGAGGACCAGTCGGTCTGGAGCACGATCGACCCTTCGTCGCCCCGGATGCACGGATCGGTCTGGTACTCGTTGGCCAGAGTGCAGGCCATGACCACGCTGAGCTTCTGGGGGTAATC
>DAOOQY010000688.1:0-3191 GCA_035389025.1 Verrucomicrobiota bacterium | reverse complement strand
GCTCGAGTTGTTCATGAGCACGTGTCAGCGCTGCGGGCGCTGCTTCACCGAGCCCAGTCCCCTCGAGCAGTTGAAGCTGAAGGGGTATCGGTTCGACGATCTCGAGCACGACCGCTGGGTGTTCCGGGCGCGCGGGTATCTCGAGAATTCGCCCGTCGTGGACGATCTGACGATCGAACTGGATTGAGTCAGGAAGGCTATGCTCAAGAAGATTTGCCAGAAGATGCTGCGCCGCTCCCTCTGGGTCTACCACGCCAACAGCGGCGGATGCAACGGATGCGACATCGAGGTCCTGAATGTTCTCACCCCGTATTATGACGCCGAGCGTTTCGGAATCAAACTGGTGGGATCGCCCCGTCACGCCGATGTGATGCTGTGCCAGGGGCCGGCAATGCGTTCGACGGCGTGCGCCTTGCGCCGCGCCTACGAGGCCATGCCGGCGCCGAAGCTGGTTTTTGCCATCGGCTCGTGCGCCTGCGGCGGAGGCCTGTGGCACGACAGCTACAGCGTCCTGGGGCCCGTCGAGAAGCTCTTGCCCGTCGATTTCTACATCCCCGGATGCCCCCCCCGGCCCGAGGCGATCCTCTACGGCGTCGCCGCCGCGGCGGGGTTGGTGGACAAGAAAGTCGCCCCGGTCCGGTTCAAGCAGGCCGAGTTCCCGATTCCCCGCTATCACCCCGAACACCTCCGCGGGCGGGGCGAGTCGGTGGTCTACGAGAAGGCGGAACGCGTCTAACCCGGATTTCTCACCACTTGAAGGAGTAATCTGAAACCCGGACCGGTCAGTATTTCTTGACGAACTTCTTGCGCGGATCGTCCTCGGGCGCTGTGTCGGACGCGGCCGCACTCGATGCGGAGGCCGGAGGAGAGTCTTTGGGCGCGTCGGCGGACGCGGACGAGGGCGGACTCGGTTTCGGCGGAGCGGCGTCGGCGGCTTCGACGAAGGCCATGCGCAAGTTGGTCAGGCTTTGTTGCAGGAGATCGTTCTCGCTCTTCGAGAGGTTGCCCTTGGTCTTTGCGGCCAGCATATCGAGTGTGTCGATGAAGACACTGGCGGCTTCGACATCGGTTTCAGTGGTTCCGGTTTGGGGATGAGGCGTTTGTCCCAGGAAGATGAGGGCCATGTTTGTCTGCTGGATGACAAGGTTGGCAAACAGGGCCGTGTGATGCCGGGAGGCATCGGGTGTCGAGGCGGATGAGGCGGATTGATCAGTCATGGTTTTCAGAGGCTTTGCGGCGCTCGATGTCGTGATCGAGGAAGTTCACCAAATGGCGCAACCGATCCTCGAGGTGAGCGGTTTCGAGGATGACCTGGCGCTCGCGGGGCGAAGGCAACAGGGTCGCGGAAATCAGGTCAACCAGTTGCTCGGGATCGTCGACCTGGCTGAGGTGCCGAAGCACTTCACGAAAGGCCTCCGTCGCCGTTTCGTCCGGAGTGGCCGGCCCCGCGCCAAGTCCGGCGTCGGCACTTAATTCAGCCAGAGTCTTGAACGGGGGTTCGAAGCCGAGCTTGAGGCGCTCGGTCACCAGGTCGAGCAAGCGGACAGCCAGCGCCTGGACCGCCTGCGCCGACGTCGCCAGGCGCGGCAGGTATCGAATGCCATGGATGCGGTATGGACGGTTTGGGATGCGACGCGTCAGTTCGACCCGGGCGATGCCCTGGAGCACGAGATTCGATGTCCCGTCCCGTTTCTTCACCGAGGCCCGGACCAGCCCGAGCCCCGCCACGTTCGCCGGGCATTCCCGGACGCGTCCGGGTTTCTGCATGGCCACGGCGATCATGCGATGGGTTTCGAGCGTGTCGGACAGCATCCGGCGGTACCGCGGCTCGAAAATATAGAGCGGCAGCATCGCCTGCGGAAACAGGATCACGTTGGGCAAGGTCATCACCGGGACCTCGGTCGGCAGTTCCATGCGTGGATATTAGTCTCGGGTGCGTGTAATGCAAGGGGGCGCGAGGCTGCCTCGTGATGCCGATCGCAGATTTGCGTCTGGCGAATCGCTGCGTCATTCTTGGGGAGCCGACATGAACGTTCCTCGACACTCAGGCTCCGTCGACAGCAAGGGCTTCCTCCCGATGACCCGTGCCGAGATGTCCGCGCGGGGATGGGAGGCGCTGGATGTTCTGATCGTCACCGGCGACGCCTATGTCGATCACCCCTCCTTTGGAGCGGCCGTGATCGGGCGGGTGCTCGAAGCCGAGGGATGCCGCGTGGGTATCGTGGCGCAGCCGGACTGGAGGCGGCTTGAAGCGATCCAGGTCATGGGGCGGCCCCGTCTCTTCTGCGGCGTGACGGCAGGGAACCTGGACTCGATGCTCGCCAATTACACGGCGGCGCGGCACAGGCGCAAGGAGGACGTTTACAGCGAGAATGGCCTGCCGGGGAGACGCCCGAACCACGCGGCGATCGTCTATGCGCAGATGTGCCGGCAGGCTTTTCCAGGCCTGCCGGTTGTTCTGGGGGGACTCGAAGCCGGGATGCGCCGGTTCGCGCATTACGACTATTGGGAGGACAAGCTGCGTCCGTCCCTGCTGGCCGACGCGAAGGCGGACATCCTGGTGTACGGGATGGGGGAAGTCGCCGTGCGCGAGATCGCGCGCCGGCTGCGCGCGGGCGTGACGAATCTCGGCGGCATTCGCGGGACGGCGCGCCTGCTTGGCGGGCGGGAGACCTCGGCGGTCGGTTTTGGGGACTGCATCCGGCTGGCGTCCTGGGAGGAATTGCGGCGCGAGCCCAAGCTTCTCCTTGGCCTGACCAAGGTTATCGAAGCGCAGCAGACGCCTCACTGCGGCAAGCGGTTGGTCCAGGTGCACGGGACCCGCGCGCTGCTCCAGGAACCGCCCGTCTTGCCGCTGGACGGGCCCGATCTGGACGCGGTCTATGAGTTGCCGTTCATGCGGGCGCCGCATCCGGGGTATCGGGGCCGAATCCCGGCCCTCGCCGCGATTCAAGACTCGATCGTCGTCTCGAGGGGTTGCCCCGGCGGATGCACCTTCTGCGGGCTCGGTTTTCATCAGGGCAAATTCGTATCGAGTCGCGGCGTGGATTCGGTGGTTGCGGAGATTCGGAGACTGGCGGCGGGTCGGACATTTCGGGGCACGGTGTCCGATCTGGGCGGTCCGACGGCCAATCTATTCGGTGCGCGCAACGGGCATGTCGAGGCGTGCCGACGCTGTCATCGGCCCAGTT
>DAOOQY010000687.1:0-3193 GCA_035389025.1 Verrucomicrobiota bacterium | reverse complement strand
ACTTCGCCCCCGGATTCCTCACGGTCGAAGGCGATCCGCAAGGATGCAACGTGGTTGCAACCCGCACCGAGGACGGCCGAACCGTGGTGGTCAAGGCGGTCAACCCCAACGCCGAGGATAGGAGCGTCGAAGTCGACTTGAACGGTGAATTGGCTCCGAAGACGGCGTCGATGCAAGTGGTCGCGCCCGGCTCGCTGCGCGCCCGCAACACCCTCGAGGCCCCTACGGCCGTGCGGGTGGAGACCGGCATGGTCCAACTGACCGGCCAACGCGTTCGCTTCGAGTTGCCGGCCTATTCGGCTGCCGTGGTGAGGCTCAACTGACGCGCCCCGCCTTCTTCCCATCCAGGACGACCGCTTGACAGAGCTGCGATTGGGACCGCCGGTGTCTTCGTCAGGCGCGGAGTTGAACTCAGCGTGTCCAAGCCTCTTTGACAACTTCGTTTGCCTGGCGGACCACGGCCATCTCCTCAGCGTCGAGTTGCTCGAACAGCGACTGCTCGCGCAAATCGAACGATCTGCGGGGGCGGTCGTCCTTCCCGTCCCGACGGCTGCCATTGTGCAGGCACCACCCCGCGGCGCCGCCCTCGACCGCGCCGCGCAAGTCGGTCAGGTAATCCTCGGCGACCGGTTCCCAGTGGCCGTATCCGCGCCTGAACGGTTCCTGGTAGTGGACCGGCGCCAGTCGCCCCATCTGACGCATCGCGGCCAGACACGTTTTCGTGTGCGAGAGCGTTTCGGCGGCGGTTCCCGCCGCTCGAGGGCGGTGCGGCGCGACGAAATCGAGCCCGGCATCGAAGAGCGCCTCGCGCACATAGGCTTCCCCCAGGTCATGCCCTCCAAACGAGGCCGTCACCGCCAGGCCCGGCGCCAACCGCCGTGCCAGGTCGCGCAATTCCCGCACCTCCTCCGTCGAGACAAACCGCGCGTCCCGAACATCCCGCTCGTTGGCCAGGTCAAGATACCAATTGGCCCTTCCACTCAGGGCGGCGATGATCGACTGCACCGCACCCCGGTGCGCCTGCATATCGGGAATGCCCCCGCCGATGGCGGCGCGGCCGCGGCTCAAGGTGACGTCGGCAACCATTCCGCGTCTGTCGCATTCGACCACGAGTGTCTTGAGGCGCGACATATACGGCTCGCGCGGACGACCCTGGACATCGACCGCGGAAACGTCGTGTCCCGCATAGGACCAGGTTGCCCAGAGGCGAATCCAGTTGAAGCCATGCGATTTCAAGGCATCGAGATCCTTGCGCAGCGTCTCGATGCCGGCTCCCAGGCCCCCGTAATAACTGATGCCCAATAGAAACGCAGGCTGCCCATCGAGGGTGAACCGTTCCCCGTCGATGCCGAGTCGGGTGCCTTCCATCGCTCGGCCTGCGGCCTTCCCGTCGCGGTCGTCCCGCCGTCGCGCCGTCTGACCGCCAACGGCTTCGAGGGGGGATTGATTCGCGCCGGTGACTGCGACAGCCGCGATGAGGACCAATGCCCGGAATGCCATGTCACGCAGCGCCTGAAAGAGATAGCGAGTGGTCATGAGGATTCTGAAGGCGTTCTGGCATGGGAACAGAAAGTTGACTGTTCGATCCACTTCTTGTGCACGTGGCGCACAGGCTAGCTGAAGCCGACGCAAAGTCGAGGATCAGGATGCGTTGAAGCTACGGACCCCGCACCCGGTGGCCGGCGCCTTTCGGCCTCGGTCCTCTGGCGCCGGGCCTTGGCCCTCAGCGGCCCTACCACTCGTCCCGGAGCACGCCGAGCAGCGCGTTTTGGGTTATGAGTTGTTTGTGCGGCACAATTCGCACCATTCGAAACCGCTCAGCAGTCTGGTGATATCCAGCCCGTCACCTGATTCCTGACTGCGCTTTGCGCACATTCCGCGGCATGAAGCGCAGCAAACGCAGGATCGAAACGGTGCGAGTCGGCAATGCCGCGGTGAAGGTTTACCGTCGCACCCGTACCGTGGACGGCAACCGGTACCCGACCTTCGAGGTCTGCGATTACACCGGCGGACGCCGCAGACTGCGCAGTTTCGCCGATCATCAAGCCGCCCGGAGGGAGGCGCGACGGATTGCCGCGTTGCTGGCCAAGGGCGATGCCGTTGCGGCAGCTCTGTCTGGTCAGGAGGCGGCGAGCTTCGCCCGGTGTCTGGAACTGCTGCAGGCTGTCGGCGACCCGCCGGAACTGGCTTGCGCCCGATACGCGGAGGCCGCGGGTGTTCTCGGCAACGGCAGCCTGCTGTCCACCGCTGCGCGCTTTTACGTGGAACGGCACCCGAGCACGCTGCCGCAAATCACGCTGGCCGAGGCTGCCGGTGAAATGATCGAACCGCGTCGGCAGGCCAAGGCAAGCGGACCGTACTTGACCGACCTGCGCTGCCGCCTGGGCCCCTTCACCAAGGCCTTTCCCGTCCATCCGGCGAGCGTCACCACGGCGGACTGCCAGCGGTATCTCGACGGCTTGAAGGGGGCGAGCAGCACCAAGAACGCCACCCGCCAGATTCTCTGGCGCTTGTTCGCGTATTGCGAGAGCCGAGGTTACATCCCCCGAGGGTCCAACCCGGTTGCGGAAACCCAGCGGTTCAATGGCCCACACGAGAAGGCAATCCAAGTCTGGACCCCGGCCGAGATGGCCAAGTTGCTCGCGAGTGCGACGCGGGACTTCCTGCCCTGCCTAGCCATTGGCGGGTTCGCGGGGTTGCGCACCGGCGAAATCCTCGCCTTGGACTGGCGGGACGTTCGATTGGCGGAGCGGACCATCAAAGTAATCCACCGCAAAGCGCGGTGCGCCGGGACGCGCCTGGCGCCCATCACGGATAACCTGGCCAAGTGGCTGTCACCGCTGGCTAAGGGTCTGTGCAAGAACAAGTCCGGATGTTCACGGCGTAAGTGCGACATTTTGCCCGGGGATGTGATCGGAATGGCGAAAGTGGAATAGTGTTGAAAGCCTAATGTTCACAGGGTTCGGGCACCTGAAGCTGGCTGAACGCGCCGCCACATCGTAATGTCAGAAAAACGCTTGCAAGGTGGCCAGCAGGCGGTATTCTGACATTATGAACACGATTCGATACGCGCTTCAACCCCTGCGGGACCTCTTCCAGCGGCTCAAAGCTCTGACCATGCCCGAAATGAAAGCCGCTTTGGGAACCGAGGTCGATCAGACCGTCTTCCGCAAATTGACCCAACTCTCCTACC
>DAOOQY010000686.1:0-3194 GCA_035389025.1 Verrucomicrobiota bacterium | reverse complement strand
TATTCCCCCTTGTACAGCCGCAAATCCCGGATCTCCGCCAGTGCCAGCCCGACTTCCACGAACGTCTGTTTGCCTCGTGCGATCATTTTCTCAAGCTCCGCGAGCCGTCTGGCCTCGTGGACATTCATTACTCGTGTATGGTTTGTCATTGGATCAGCTCAGTTCGATCTTCAGGCGCGCGGGCATGCGCTGCTTGTTCAGATACTTGGCGATCGCGCACCCGCTGATCCGCACGCCGCCTTGGCCAATCACCGCCACCTCCCGTCGGATTTCCCGGTGCAGGCCCACGCCGCCAACCGCTACGAGCTTCTCCCGGTAAGGCGGCTCCGTTACCGACCGCCCCGCCTTCGCCAGCCACTTGTCGACGGCCCACAGGCCTTTGATCACCGTGTCGCTCATCGGCGCGTCCGGATACATCTCCACCAGCAGCGGCCACAGTCGCTCCAATCGCTCCCGGTCTTCCCACGCCAGGTTGTAAAGGCACTGCACGCACGACACCGTGCGCGCCGACGCCTTCTCCCCGAACCGATGCCCCGTGCCGCGCACGAGGGATTCCAACGCGAACGCGGTTTTGTCCCCCGCCAGCAACTGCGCTTTATAGCGGTCCAGGCTGCCCACGGTTGCGCGCCCCTGATTGATCGTCAGGAAACCCAGCGCCTCCTCGCGCCGGCCTGTTGTCTCAAACACCAGGCACGGCAACTCCGGGATGTCCCCCCGCAGCTCCGCCGCCAGCTTCCGGTGCTGGCCGTCCACGATGAACCACCGGTTGTCCTCGCGTAAGGCCACCACCAGGCACCCGCACGCAACCCAGTCCCACGCCCGGCTCAACTCCTGCACGCGACGCTCGTTGATCTGGTCGCGCTGGTAGGCATGGTCCACCTCCAGTTCCTTCGTCGGAACCATCAGAAAATCCCCCGGCTTGTTCTTGATCGCCCAAGGATACCGCGTGGACACCCCGCCAGCCCCCTGCGGGGTCTGCTCTGCAATTGTTCGTTGCTCTGTTTTCATTTCGTGTCTCAGCATTTCAGTTTTCAGCGTTTCAGCTTTCTCCCTTTACATGGGGATGTTGTCTTCAAACTCCGCCTTGAGTTTCCCCCACTCGTGCGGCTTCAGGTCAGTGTTGGATTTGTTCGGGAACAACCGTGCAATCGTGTCGAACCACAGCTTCTCGATTGCCTCGGCCGGCTTGCCGGTTTGCGCCTCGTTCAGCGCCGACCATGCCTCTTCCATCGTCGCTGTGGCTGTGCCCGGTGGCGGTGTGGTAGGGCGTGCAGTCCCCTGCGCGCCGCTCGGCACCGGCGGCACATGCCTCCCATTGACCGATTTGCCTGCCATCGCAGCCGTCCCCGCCAGCGCTTGGAACTTGGTCCCATACTTCGCCAGCACCGACCGACGGTCAGCCGCCGCGGGCGTGCGCATGCCACCACCCAGCGGATTGAGCCACTTGCTCTTGAAATAGATCCCGCCCTTGTCGCCAGTCTCAGGCCCGCCCACGACCTCGAAGTCGACCAACCGCATCGGCCCACCGTCCACCGAGTTGTCCATCAGCCAGAACGGGTCCAGGCCATCCCAGCCGAACACGGTTTTCAGCGTGTCCATCGTTTTGGTTTGGACCGTCCCGTCCGCCTTCACCAGCACCACCGTGTGCTTGAAGGTGTAGCCCGACTCGATCATCACGCACGGCATTGCGCCGCACAGTGACCCGGTGGAGGCCTCGTAGATGACCATCTGGTCATTCAGCTTGCTGACGTATTTTCCTTCCTGCGGTACTTCCATAACTTTCCTTTCGTTGTTTGTTTTCTACCGGGGAGCAGACGTGCCCCCCCAAAATCCATGTCCATCAGTGTTCATCCGTGGTTCACCCCTCAGTTGTTCTGGAACGACTTGATCGGCGGCGGCGGCAACACCGGCGCCGCTTTCGGCGCGAACGCCTGCAACGGCGAACCACCATCCGAGTCCTCGTCGGAATACATCCCCAGGATCGCGGCCCAGGAGTAACGCCGCAGGTAAGTCAGCGTGCTCCCCGCGCACTGCACCTTGGTTTTCCCCTTCTCCTCCGTGAGCGGTATGACCACCCGCTCCGACACAAATTCCCCCGACTCATGCGTCAAAACCGACTCCACGCCGATGCCGTTGGCATCGCTAATCGGAAACTGCATCAAGCTCAGCTTGTGCTTCGCCAGAATGGGCCGGCTCGCCTGTATCACCGCCCCAAGCGAGGCGTATTTGCTCTTCAGGAACGGGTTGGTCGCGTCGAAGACGGCCACCGGCATTTCCGCTTGCGCCATCGCAAGCGCTGCAGCCAGGTGTGTGATGTGCTCAGATCGTGTCATAGTTCTCCTCCGGTAGGTGCGTTACTGCACCCGTGTTGATTGTTGATTTGTTTGGTGCCCGTTCGGCAGGACTGCCACGAGCCACACCCGCAGCCTTGCGATCTTGTCTCCACGTTGAAACGGCTGCGACTGTGTCCGAATCTTCCAGCCGTTCCGTTTGCAGGATGGATAAATCGAGGACATCGCCGGCGCGGGCACCACAATGCTGTCGCCGATTTCCATCCGGCGGATCACATCCACCCAACAGCCGTAGCGATTGCCCGGCGCTTTTGCCGGCGGCAGCGGGACACCTTTCTCAATCTTGATTTCGTCGGTGTTCATTCTTGGTTTGGGGACAAAGGGCGAGGTGTTGATTTCTCTTTCTCCAAATCGGCAATCGTAAATCCCTAGATGCACCCACAAATGCGCGCGATTTCGATCTCGATCTCCACATCCCGCCGGTTGTAAGCCAGCGCGCTCTCGCGGTCCGCGCGCCACAGCAACGGAAAGTCCCGCCCATTACCCAGCTTCGGCGGCAGCCCGAGCACCCGGGCCACGTCCTCAACCCCATTGCCCTCGAACGAGCGCCCGAACGACAACAGTTCCAGCGTGTCGAAGACCGACTCGTGCCACGTAGGCCGGCCCTTCCAGAACCACAGCAGCGTCATCGGGATCTTCAGCCCGTGAACACGCGCGCGGTTCACCAGCATCGGCAGGTCAAACCCCTTCACGTTGTGCCCGCCCACGGCCACGCCATCGGCCAGCGCATCACCCAGCAGAGTTAGGAAATTCCCGACCAGCTCCTTCTCAGTGCCCGCGGTGAACGATTGAATTCCCGAGTCGTCCCCCGCGCCGATCAGCACGATTTCCGCCGTCTTCCAG
>DAOOQY010000685.1:0-3195 GCA_035389025.1 Verrucomicrobiota bacterium | reverse complement strand
AGCGAGGTGCTGCCGCGTGAAGAGGCCATCAAGCAGATCAAGAAGGCCATCGAGGTCACGCACGAACTCGACGGCGCGGGCTACGTTTTCTGGGGGGGGCGCGAGGGCTACTCGACGCTCCTGAACACCGACATGAAGCGCGAACTCGATCACCTCGGCGCCTTCCTGCACATGGCGGTCGACTGGAAGAAGAAGATCGGGTTCAAGGGCCAGTTCTACATCGAGCCCAAACCGAAGGAACCGACCAAACACCAGTACGACTCCGACGCCGCGGCCTGCCTGAACTTCCTGCGCGAGTACGATCTGATGGGCCATCTCAAACTGAACATCGAGACCAACCATGCCACCCTCGCGGGCCACACGATGCAGCACGACCTCGAGGTCGCGGGGGCGGCCGGGGCTCTCGGAAGCATTGACGCCAACACGGGCGATCTGCTGCTCGGCTGGGATACCGATCAGTTCCCCACGGACATCTATCTGACCACGCAGATCATGCTCACCCTTCTCAAGTATGGCGGCCTGACAACCGGCGGAACCAACTTCGACGCCAAATGCCGCCGCGAGAGCTTCGAGCCGGTGGACCTATTCCACGCGCACATCGGGGGCATGGACGCCTTCGCGCGCGGCCTGAAGATCGCGGCGGCCATCCGCAAGGATGGCCGGCTGGCCGAATTCGTCCGGCACCGCTACAGTTCCTGGGACCGCGACATCGGGCGGCGGATCGAGCGTGGCGAGGTCGGGTTCAAGGAACTGGAAGCCTACGTGCTCAAGAAGAGCCGCCTCGATCCCAACGCAAGCGGACGCCAGGAGTTCCTGGAAAACCTGATCAACGAGTTCGTTTGAGACGCCGGCATGATCACCCGGCGAGGCGCGCTCCGATTTTTTGAGCGCATCCGTGCTTGCCAAACGGGGGATTCTCCCTAGATTCTCTCCCTTCTTTGATCGAAAACATGACAGGTATTTCTTGGTGTTTGCTGGCGCAACAACCGGCGCAAGACCCGAAGGCGGGCATGCTCCAGATGCTGGGCATGATCGCCATCATGGGTTTCATGTTCTATTTTGCCCTCTGGCGACCGCAGCAGAAGAAGGCCAAGGAACACGAGGCGCTGGTCAAGGCCCTGAAGGCCGGTGACAAGGTGGTCACCAGCAGCGGCATCTGCGGCGTCATCGTCAGCGTCAAAGACAAGACCGCCTCCCTGCGGTCGGCCGATTCCAAGCTGGAAGTGCTCAAGAGCGCCATCGCACAGGTGATCGAGCGTAGCACAAGCAACGATTCAAACTAGCCTTTCGTTCCCGAGAGTCTCCCCCCCCGCCATGAGTCGCAACGTCTGGAAAACCTCCCTGGCACTCACGATCCTTGCGATCGCCTGGGCCTTCTACTCCCTTTACCCACCCACCCCGCGCGACTTGATCCGGGTCTTCGAGAAGCAGGCGGAGTACGTGGACACCAACTTCACGGCCATCGTCGAGCAGGCCCGCAGCCTGCAGCAGGCCAACCCGGACCACGCCTTCCGCAACCTGCAAATGGCGGTGGGCACGAACGACCTGATCCGCTACTTCCCGTCCCTGGCCGACGAGGAAACCGCTGATCAGAACCGCCATATTCTCAATCAGATTCAGCGCAGGGCCGCGGGCAAGGTCAAGCTTGGCCTCGACCTGCAAGGCGGCACGTCGTTCCTGGTGGCCATGGACACCAACCGCTTCGAGAACGTGGTCGACAAACGCCACGCCCTCGAACAGGCGATGGAGGTGCTGCGCAAGCGTGTCGACCGCTTCGGCGTGGCCGAACCGCAACTCCAACCCCAGGGCGAGAACCGGATTCTGATTCAGATTCCCGGCCTGTCCGAGGCCGACAAAGAGAGCGCCAAGAGCACCCTGCAGCGGGCCGCGTTCCTCGAATTCCGCATGGTCCACCCGCAAAGCGCCGAGTTGGTCCAGCAGGAAATCGTCGAGCCCGGTTACGAGATCAAAGAGGAGCGGACCCGCCATCGCGCCGGCCAGGAGCCTCAGCCAACCCGCAGATACCTGCTCCGGAAGACGCCCGAGCGGGGCCTCACGGGCAAGCATGTGGACCGATCGGGCGTCTACCTGGACCCCGTCACCGGCTCCCCGAGAATCAACCTGCTCTTCAAATCCGAGGGCGCATCCCTCTTCGCCGACATCACGCGCGAGCACGTGGGCCACCAGATGGCCATTGTCTTGGATGGCGAACTCTACTCCGCGCCGGTCATCCGCACCGAGATTCTGGGCGGCTCGTGCGAAATCTCGGGCGACTTCGACCTGCGCGAGGCCAATGAACTCGCCAATGTCCTCCAGAATCCCCTCGAAGCGCCGGTCCATATCGAGGAGGAGCGCACGGTCGATCCGTCTCTGGGACAGGACTCGATCGACAGCGGGTTCCGCGCCTCGATCATCGCGGCGACCGGCACATTCGTGTTCATGATCGTCTTCTACTTCGCCTCCGGCCTGGTCGCCAACCTGGCGCTGGCACTGAACATCTTTGTCCTGATGGGGGCGATGTGCGCCATGGACAGCACGCTGACGATGCCGGGCATCGCCGGCATCGCCCTGGCTGTCGGCATGGCCGTCGACGCCAACGTCCTGATCTACGAGCGCATGCGCGAGGAAATGGCCGCCGGCAAATCGATCCGCGGAGTCGTCTCCGCCGGCTATCACAAGGCGTTCGGAGCGATTCTCGATTCGAACGTCACCACGCTGATCGCCTCGGTCATCCTCATTTACATGGGCACCGGCTCGATCAAGGGCTTCGGCGTCACGCTCACCATCGGCATCGTCGCAAGCTTCTTCACCGCCCTGGTGGTCACGCGCTTGGTCTACGATTACCTGCTGTCCAACGGATGGATGCGCACGGTGCGCATGCTCCCCCTCATCCGGGTCCCCCATTTGCCATTCATGAATTGGGGCAAGTTCACCGTCGCCACCTCCCTGATCCTCATCATCGCCGGCATCGGGTACGGCATCGCGCGCGGGCACAAGACCCTGGGCGTGGATTTCGTCGGAGGCGATGTCGTGCAGTTCCGCTTCACCGAGCGCGTTCCGGTGGACGATCTGCGCCGGGTGATGGACCAGGCCGGTCTGGGCGACTCGCTCATTCAGTACCAGCAGCAAATCGGCGCGCCCGAGACGCTCCAGATCATGGCGGGCGTCGGCACAAGCTCGAAAATGGAACAGGCC
>DAOOQY010000684.1:0-3197 GCA_035389025.1 Verrucomicrobiota bacterium | reverse complement strand
CCGTATCCCTTTCCAAGCACTCCTCAAGCACCGCTCCAAATGAAAAGACCGTGGATTCCAGATTCCCGTTCCACCTTCGCCGCCCGGTCCGCGCTGGGGGGGGCCAGACCAGCCCGCTGACGCTCGCGAATGGCCAGCGGCAGATCGGGCGGCCTTTCCCCATGGCTGCGTCTGGCGGCGAGTCCTCCGTCGGGACCGACGCGATGCAATCGAATGCGATGGCCTGTCAAGACTCGGGCTCGACCCGCGTCGGGCGCCGCCCCTCCTTGCGTGCCGCGCGATGCGCTTTGTCGGCCAATATGCGTTCCTTGGCGGCGCGACTCCGTCCGCGTTTTTGGCGGCGGGCTTTCTCGCGTTCGGCGCGTTGCTCGGCCGCTTTCTGCCGGCGCAGGCACTCGATCTTGGCGAGCAGAAGGTGACGGGCGAGGAACCGGTTGAGCCCCTGTTGGCGGCTCGCCTGGCACTTGACCTGGATGCCAGTCGGCCGATGGAGCAACACGACGCAGGTGGCCGTCTTGTTGACGTTCTGTCCGCCCGGCCCGCCGGAACGCACGAACGTCTCGTCGAGGTCCGTCTCCCGCACGCCAACCTCGGCCAGTCGCCGGGCCAAGGCCGCCTGCCGTTCCGCGCTGACGGTTGCCGCACTCACGGTTGGACACGGACCAACCGCCCCCCGCCCCGCTCGATGCGGAGTTCACCCCTGGTCGCGCCTGTTGGCATCCATGTGCCGCTGCCGATAGCGTCGAGCACTTCGAACGGCGCGGGCGCACTCAGGCCGACGGTCGCTGCGGCGCGATAATCCAGGTTGACCAAGACAATGTGGGTCGCCTGCGCGGCGCCAGGGGCGGCCTGCGGCCCGAACAGGCCCATGGCCACGCCTTTGCCTGGCCGCGGCGGTGTGCGGTCCGACGGCGGATCGAACAGCCGGAAGGTGGCATCCTCCGGCAGCGGGTCGGTGCCCGGCGGCTGGACACCTTCGTGGTAGACGCCAATCGAGCGCAGTCCCTGGAGTTGGGAGGCGATGGCGACGAATTGGAGATTGAGCGACTTTACTGCTTCGTAGAGGGGCGTCGGTGTGCCGTCGGCGAGCGCGATGCCGCCGGTGTGGCCGGGATGGCAATAGACATAGTAGCTGATGCCCTGCGCGCCGTATGCGAGGGTGGTGTAGATCAGGTAGCGCATTTCGTCGCCTGTCGGCACACGCATCGAAGGCGTCCAGGTGCAGGCCTGGACGATGTTGAGGAAGGGCAAACCGGCATCGAGGGCGGCGCGGCGGATCAGGGACAGATTGAGGAAGTAGTTCTCCGTATCGCCTTCCACCGCGAACTGGTAGTGATCGTAGCTGATCAGCGCGGGCTTCACGATCTCGACATACTGATGCAAGTGCGCCCGATAAGCGGTCACGGTGTCGCCCTGGTTGCCGAGCTGTTCGTTCGTGGCGTAGGTGGGGAAGAGATTGATGTAGGCAAGATGGCCGGGATCGCGCTCGCGCAAGTATGCCACCAGCTTGCCCAGAGCCGGAAATTGAGAGGCGTTCGGCTCGTCGGTCAGAAAGTAGGCGTAGAGGGCCGGGTGCGAGCGGACTCGCGCCACGAGCGCATCGAGTTTCTCCCTCTCTGCCGGGGTCTCGAGTGACTTGGGGGAGAGAAGGGCATCCGTGAGTTGAGCGCGCAAGCCGTGCCGCTGCGCCACATCCAGTTCCTTCTCCGCGCACCAGACGAGATTCCAACCGCCCTCTTTCATCTGCCGCGCGACGCTGTCGGTCATGGGCGGCCCTGCCCAGTAGGTGACGATCGGCGTGCCGACATTCCAGGACGAGTCGGCGCCGCGCAGGCTGGCGTCGCTGATCAGGAGAGCCAGGGCGCATGCGGCGAGCGGGCACGCAGGGTGGCGTTTGGCACGGCCCCGGGCCGGGGAAGAAGATCGAGAGATTTGCATAGGGATGGGGATCCGTCTGTTGTGATGTTGGAGGTCTGGACTCGGGTCAGCTCTGTGGAGTCGGATGTTGCTTCAAGACTTGCCGTGCAGTCTACGGGACGAGTGAGGCGCGGTAAAGCACAGTCGTCTCGGGCAACCACGTGTCCGTGAATGCGGTCGTGCCCGAGGTGTTCAGGACGTTGGCCACATGGGCCCATGACCCGGCGCTGACGGCTCGTTGAACGACATAAGTGAGGCCTGGTTCTCCCTGGAGTCGGAGCTGAATGCGCCCGCCGAGATCGAGGCCCGCGATATCCAGACTGAAAGGCTGGCTGAGGAAACGGAGCGCGTCGGCCATGTAAGCCCGCCGCACGGCGATGCTGGTCAACGTCTCGAATGGAAAGCCGAAATAGACCACCTTGCCCGTCCCGCCGATGTCCCCCGGGTGAGTCACCGCCGCCGCGCCGCGCGTCAGGCCGGCGTACAGGAGCGCCGCGGTCGTTTGCGGGCCTTCCGGCGTCAGCAGGTCGGGGTAGCCAACCCAATAGATGCTGCGGCTGCCGTCGTCAAAGACGCCCGATCCGCTCCCTGCGAAGATGGAACTGGCTGCCGGCAGCACGGTGTACCTGCCGGCGTTGTCGTTGGCGTTGCCGCCCAGGCGGGCATGCAGTTGCGCATGGAGAAAGGCCCGATCGCCCGGGCTCGGGCCCGCAGCGCGATCCAAGTCCCAGGCAATCTCAGAGCCGCTGACAAAGAGATGTCCGCCGGCGGCGCGGAAGGCGGAGAGCGCGGCCTGTTCGGGTGGATTGAAGGTACGGTCGACGGTGGACTGGTTTCCAGCGGCCCACATGACAACCTGATAGTCCTGGAGGCGGACCGCGCCGTTTGCCACGTGGACGCTCTGGCAGGAATCGAACGGCCACGCGAACGCGCCAATGGCTTCGCCATGCGGCACGACGTAGTCGAAACTGTTGACCCGTGCCGGGATCACGCGGTCCGCCGCGCCGGTGTTCTGGTCGTGGCCGGGCGGGCGATAAGCCGAGGGTTCGAGGTTTTGGCGCAGGTTGAGCGTGCGATCGAATCGGGTGAAGCCGTTGACGAAGAGGATGCGCGATTGGGCGGCGTTGGAACTGCGCCGGGCCCCGACGGTCGGCGAGGGCAGCGATTCGCCGCCCGGATTGGTCGCGGCGATTCGGAAATAGACGGTGGTGTCAGCGGGCAGGTCCGTGATCAGGAGCGATGTGCCGGGTGTGGCCACGGTTTCGCCGAACCCGTAACCG
>DAOOQY010000683.1:0-3202 GCA_035389025.1 Verrucomicrobiota bacterium | reverse complement strand
GGCCTCGCCCACCTCCAATCCGGACACGATCTCGATTTCGTCGCCAATCCGCTTGCCCGTCTTGACGAGCCGCAACCGGGCATGCTGGTCAACGACCACGAACACCATCTCCATTTGGCCCCGCACCACGAGGGCGGAGGACGGAATCCGAGTCGACGTGATCTCGTCCACCGGCACGGCCACCCGACCGAACTGGCCCAGACGAAGCCCGCTTTCAGGCGGCAAATCGAGTTTCACGCGGAAGGTGCGTGTGTTCGGGTCCGCCATGGGCGCCAACTCGCTGACAACGCCTTCGAGGGCGTTGGTTCGCGCCCCGACACGCACAGGCAGTTTGATCCCCAACTGCACCCGGTCGATCAGGGCCTCGGGAACATCCGCTTCGAGCCGGAGAGACCCCGGGTCCTCCAACTCGAGCAACGGACGCCCGGGGGACGCCAAGTCGCCCACCTCGGCCAGCCGGCGGCTGACGACGCCATCGAACGGGGCGGCGATCCGGGCATAGCCAAGCATCGTTTCGGCCTCGGCGACAGAAGCGGCGGCGACCTCGGCCCGTGCCTGGACGGCTTCGTACTCCGCCTGAGTGACGGCCTTCTGCGAGAGGAGAGTCTCGAATCGCTTGCGATCCTGGGCAGCCTGCTGCGCGACGGCTTTAACCTGATCCAACCGAGCCTGGACCTCGAGCACTTCGAGTCGGATGAGCAGATCGCCTTTCTTGACGATCTGGCCCGCGACCACAGGCAATTGATCGATCCGCCCGCTGATCTTGGCTTCAAGAGTGGCCCGGACCCGGGCGCGGATGGTGCCGACGACCTCCTCGGTCGCCAGCCACCGTTTGGCTTCCACGGGTCGGGCCCGCACCGAGGCGGCGGGCAGCTTCACCTCGGACGATGCGCTTGGCTTCCGGCCGCAGCCGGGAGTCAGGGACAGGACCAGTAGGGCGAGGGCGCAGGTGGTTGTCGGCGGGAACGCGAGTTTGGTCATATCACTTGGATGCGGAGTCAGTCTGAAGCTGAGGGAGGCCCAGGGCTTTGCGCAGAGCGGCGATGGCGATCCGACGATCGGCCTCGGCTTCGGCCCGCCGCACGCGCGCGCCTGTCAGCGCGGCCTCGGCGTCCAAAAGCTGACTGGCCAGGGAAAGCCCCTGCTCGAAGCGGGCGCGTGTCAGTTCGACGCTTTCCGCCGCCTTGGCGACGGCCTTCTCGGTGACCTGGAGCCGTTCCGTGGACTCGTTCAAACCAATGCGCGCCTGCTCGGTTTCCAGGTCGATCGCGAGCCTCACTTTGCGCTCCTGCTCGTTGGCCGATTCCTGGGAAGCGCGCGCCTCGGCCACCTTTGCGCGCGTCAACTGTCCATCCCAGAGATTCCATTGCAGCAGAGCGCCCGCGGTCCAGCTCTCCCCCTCGCCTTCGAGCCGCCAGCCCCGGTCGTAATCGAGACTGCCGAACGCGCTGAGAGTTGGGTAATACCCACCTCGAGCCGCTCGGACGTTCGCTTCGGCGGCGTTCTCCCGAGACCGGGCGGCCGCCAGTTCGGGACGCGTTCCAGCCTCGCCCGCATCCGGAGGCGCGACAGACGGAACATCGAGCGACACGGCGAATTCCGTGTCCTCGAGCCCGATGAGATTTCGCAAGGCGCGCTCGGAGAGGGCCAACGCGTTGCGGGACCGCACCAGGTCTTCGCGCGCCTGGGCTAGGCGCACCTCGACGTCGAGCACGTCGGCGCGCAGCAGTGTGCCCGCCTCGAATCGGCGCTGGGCGATTGCCAGGTTGCTCTCATAGGCCCGGGCGGCGGCCTCCGTGGCCTCGATGAACGCGCGGGCCTTGTGAATGGCGTGAAAAGCCCGCGCCACTTCAAACGCCAGAGCGTCGCGGACCGCCTCCGCCTCGAACTCGCTCGCCTGCGCGTTGGCCCTGGCCGCCTTGCGCCTCGATCCGATTTGCCCCCCGGTGTAGAGCGGCGCCGTCACCAGTCCCTTCACATTCAGATTGTCGACGTCCGGGACTCGGTTGAAATCGAGCGACGGGCTGAATGCCTCCTGGTTGAGAATCGATCCGAACACAAGCATCGGATTGTCCGAGCCCATGTAACTCGACTGGACTTGCACCTGGGGCCAGAACGCGGCCTTGGCCTGATCCAGCGCCGCCTTGGCGGCGACAATCCGCTGCCGGGCCAGTCGGGCATCCGGACTGTTGGTGAGCGTATGGCTCAGCGCGCGTTCGAGGGTCCACGGCTCCGACGCGGCCGCGCTCATGGCCGCGCCCAAAGCCACAACGGCAATCAACGGCAACATCCCGACTTCTCCTTTCCCACCCCGAGCTTGCGCAGAATCGTCTCCGCCGGACAGAACCCGGTGAAAGCCGACTGGACGAGGTTCAGGCCCACGAAAGCGGCGAGGAGCAACCACCACGGATTCACCCAATGGGCCAAGGCGAGACTCAGCAGCACCAGTGTGCCCGCCACAACGCGAATGGCATTTTCAATCGTCATAGGTCGCTGAATTGAGGTTCACAGTTCCGTTTGCCCGTATCGAGCCGTGAGCCGCAAAGAAGTTACGCACCGCCTGGCCCACGACGCCCGCCATCCTGCGCGCCGAGCCCCGATTCTCACAATCCGTTCCCCTCGAAAGGCCAACCTTCCCGGAGGGCCGAACGTTCCGTAGCCGTCTCGCTGCGCAAAGACGAGAATCAGCGCCGACTCATCCCGCGATGCGGGACGGAGGCACAGATTTCGGGGCTGTGGCCGTGCAACGGTTCGTTTACGCCCAGCCTTATCGCCCGTCAACAACCGCCGACGCCATCGGCGGCGAAGATGCGGCTTGGCCACCGATACGGGGGGATGGTAGAAACGGGTGCTGAGATATGACCGGAAACCCGCCAGCGATGACTGACACCGCGCCGTCCCAGGCAGCGCGGAGACGCTCTCTGTCGCCCGTCGAGGTGACGCTTGAACTGGCGCTGTGCGGAGTGCTGATCGCCGGCTTCCCGATGCTGTCCCGGCACCTCGGACTCGATGTGCGGCGCGCGACTGTGATTCTGGGCCTGGCTGCCGGAGGGCTGTGCCTCCTCTGGAGCATCCTGAGCCGATGCAGACGGTGTCTGGTTTGGGGGGCGATTCCTACGATCGCGGCCGCCACCCTGGTCTTCCTCGGCCAGGCATTCGTGTCGTGGCGTGCCGTGCCCGCGATCGAGGCCAAGGGGCGGGT
>DAOOQY010000682.1:0-3208 GCA_035389025.1 Verrucomicrobiota bacterium | reverse complement strand
TCCTCGCTGCTCGGGGGCGGCAGATCGACCGGACGCGCCACCAATCCATGCGGCGTCTGTTGAGGAATCGCCACCATCGTGAAGAACTGGTTCTGAAGCGATGCCCAAACCACATTGCTGGCGCCCGGACTCAGGTACTCGGGGCGCGGCGCGCCGCCCAGACCCAGACAACTGAAGAGGCCTCGGTTGGAAAACCAGCTCCGATCCGCCGACACCGTTCGCCCGCCGTCGTACCATTCCAATCGCACGTAGGTGCCGTCGTCATAGGGCCCCATCGGAGTCGCCGCCCCAATCACCAGCTCCTGCGCGGGAAGGGCGACCGGCGCGCTTCCCGGATTCTCGATCCGGACGGCCGCGGCGACCATGTAGTTGGACTGCACCACGAACTCCTTTACAAGGCGCAGGCCATTGGTCAGGGTCTTCTCGGCAGTCACGCCCCCCAGAGTCCGGCGCATCGCAAATGGACGCGCATCATCGAGCCCACCCCCGGCAAAAAGAGCCAGCGCGGGCACCGGCGCATCCCGATTCAGAGTCGCCAACTTGCCGGTATCGGCCCGTTTCCCGCGCCCGCACGGCACGGTCTCGACTGTTCCCTTCAACTCGACCGTCTTCAAACCGCCCCCGTGCGAAGTGAATGTGTAGATCGCATCGGTCGACTCGACTTCGACGGTTTCCTCGGGGCCCGTCGGTGGCGCCCAGGCAAACGCGCCCGAACTGGGGGCGGTGATGGCCGGCAAAGCCGCGGGCGCATTCGATCCTCCCAGGCCGTTGGTCGAGGGCGGGAGGTTTGTCACGCCGAAGAGGTTGGTCGATGCGGCGCCCGCGACGATGTTGGTGCGCCCGGCCTGCTTGGGCGGGGGAAAAATCCTGTTCACCAACGCGGGCCAGAGCATCAGCAGAACGAAACAGAGAACAAGAATGAGAATCGACTTGCGGTCCATGACGGAAACTCAGGCGGGACCCTGTGGAGTGTGCGCCTCGGACAGGCCGGTGAAGGGCCCCGAAGCGGCGGGTGTGAGGCGCGAAGACGCGGCGTTTTCGGCGGACCGGGCGCGCGCCGGCGGCACCGGATCGTCACCGCAGCCCCCCCAGGGATGGCACCGACCGAATCGCCGGAGGGCGAGCCATAGCCCGCGAAGGGTTCCGTGCGTGCGCACGGCTTCCAGAGCGTACGCGGAGCACGACGGATTGTAGCGGCACCGGCCAAGCGGCCCGAACAGGACAGTCTTGGCGGGCGACACCACCCATCGGTAAAACCGAATCGCCCCCACCGCCAGATGCTGAGCCGGGTTCATGGCGTTCGTGCCCCCACGGCGCTCGGCGCCGGGCGAAGAAGTCCGGCGCCCCGCAAGGCAGCCAGGAAATCGCGCTCGACGGCCATCCGCGTTTGGCCCCGGATCGAGGGGCGAGCCACCAGCACCAGGGCGACCGGCGCGCGCAGATCGTGCTGATGAAGGCGGAAGGTCTCGCGCAGCAGCCGGCGGGCGCGCGACCTCTCGACCGCCTTGCCCACCTTGCGCCCGGTCACCACACCCAACTTCGAGAGCGCCCCGCCCGGCAGGCCGGCCCAGTTCGCGATGAGACATCCGCGCACAACGCGACGCCCGCGTTGGCGGACATCGGCGAACTCACCCGGACGGCGAAGACGCGCCTCGCGCGGCAAGGTCAAGGGCGGTGGTCTCTGGACAGTCACTCGAAGAACTCGATTGGCCGCGCCGGACGAGGCGACCAGGGCGAAACCTCGCCCCGTCGAGGAAGAGTCAGCGCCCAAGCCGACGCCTGGCACGGCTTCCCCCACCCCTCGCCCAAACGCGCGGCTCAGACGGGGGTCAACCGCTTGCGTCCGACCCGACGGCGGCGCGCCAGGGTCGCCCGGCCTCGTTTGCTTGCGTTGCGGGCCAGAAAACCGTGCTGGCGTTTCCGTCGAATCTTCGATGGTTGGTATTGACGTTTCATGCAAATGCGCTCGCTGTGCCGCACCCCGGCCCGCACGGCAAATCCCGCTGCCATCGCGGTCTGCGCGGGGTGCGTCCCATCTCAAAGAGGCGCGACAATACCAGCGAACCGGGTTGCGTCAAGCGCGTGCGCCATCCCCCCGCGCTTCTCTCTTTCACAACATTCAGACCGCCGGGTCTGGGGAGAACCCTGACGCGGACCAGGCCGCCGGACTTCACTCAATTCGGGCTGACCACCCAACCGAGCACCGCCTTCTGCGTGTGCAACCGGTTCTCCGCCTCGTCGAAGATCGTCGCGGCATTCGCCTCGAATGTGGCCGCATCGATCTCCTTGCCGCGGTAGGCAGGCAGGCAATGCATCACCAGGGCGTCCGGCTTGGCCTCTTTGACCAGACCCGCGTTGAGCTGAAAATCCTTGAGCAGGCTCAGGCGATCCGACGCCTCGGCCTCCTTGCCCATCGACACCCAGACGTCGGTGTAGAGAAGGTCGGCCCCGGCAACGGCCTCGACCGGATCGTCCGTGCACCGGACCTGCCCCTGCGCGCGGCGGAGCAGATCGTCGGGCGGCTGGTAGGGTTTGGGAGCGGCGATGCGCAGTTCAAAACCGAGCCTGGCAGCCGCCCAAATCCAGCTCGATGCCACGTTGCAGGCGCCGTCCCCGAGAAACGCCACCACGCGCCCGGCAATCGGCCCGCGCTTCTCCTCGAACGTGAACACGTCAGCCAGGATTTGACACGGACGCTCGGCATCGGTCAGCGCATTGATCGTCGGGATGCCGGAGTAGAGGGCGAACTCCTCGACATCCTGCTGGGCATACGTGCGGATCACGGCGCCCTGGATCATGCGCCCCAGCACGCGCGCCGTGTCCTTGATCGACTCGCCACGCCCGATCTGGATTTCATTCGCGGAAAGGAACAGGGCCTGGCCGCCCAACTCGCGGATGCCCACCTCGAACGAGACGCGCGTCCGGGTCGAGGACTTGCTGAAAATCAAGGCCCAGGTCTGCCCGGCCAGCGGGCGCGCGCAGACGCGCCCCCGGTCGCGCTTGAGTTGGGTCGTTGCGGTCAGGATGCGCCGGAGAGCTTCCGGGTCCATCGTCTCCAGACTCAGCAAATGTTTCGCAGGAATTGACATGGCACGACAATGAAAGGCCATATAACCACACAAGTCGCGCCCAAAGCTCAAGCTAAATCTCAGTGGGGCACATCTCAGATTTTTCCGGGGCGATGCCTCTTGTGAGCGACCGGTCAGGT
>DAOOQY010000681.1:0-3217 GCA_035389025.1 Verrucomicrobiota bacterium | reverse complement strand
GTCCATCGGCACCAGCAGTCGCCTCCCGGGGGCGAACCGGCGTTGCCCGCACCAGAAGGAGTCGGACCACCACGATCCCGGCCCGAACGATGGGAATTGGTTTGGGTCCGTCATTGCCTCCCGTCCCAGGCCATGAAACGCGAGTCGGTAACAGCCTTCAAGGGCGGCCGAGATCACGAAGACGTTCTCTTTACGCGCCCGGTCGACGGCTGCCATCGCTTCGTCGTAGCCCTTCTGGTCGCGACTCCATCCGACTGAGATCGAGAACGGCAGTCGCAGGTCTTCGACCTTGCGGTAATCGTCGATCTTCACCTCCCCCGCTTGGACCAGAAGACCGGAGAGGGCGTCGAACAACAGGCGCGGGAATTGACCTTCCTTGCCCTTCTTACCGATCGCCACCAAGGCGCGGTCGCCCTCACGTTCGGTCTCGCACTCGGCGTCGGCCAGAGTCGCGCTCAAACTCAGTTGGCTGGGCAGATGAAACGCCAAGGCGAGATTCATGAGTTCGCCGGCGTCCTTGCTGTTGAGGTCTTTCACGCCTTCCGAAGAGCCCCGCCAGCAACGAGCGCGGCTGTCGCGCCCCTGTCTGACGTTCAGCCCGCCGGCATTGCTGGCTGTAAGCAGGATCAGCCCGGGCGCTTTGAGGGCGAGTTCGAAGTCAAAACTCGATGGCCCTTCCTGGCCGATGCCTTTGACGACAAGCGATTCGACCTTTACGACCGCAGCCCGTCCACCGAGAGCGGTGAAGTACCGCTCGTACACGGCGCTGGCCTTGGGTGAGTCGGCCGCAGCGAACGCGGCGGTGGCAAGTGTGCTCGCCAGTGCGGTCAGCGCGGCTTGGAGCGCGATTCTAGTTTTCATATTAGTCGTTTGGTTTGTGAGTTAGCGATGTCGATTCGCCGCGATGGCCAGCGGACACCAGGCGAGACGGGCCAGAGGCAACAGCACCAGCAGCGTGAGGCTCGCGTAAGGACCATCCCGACGCCAGGTCGGCATCACAACGACGAGCAAGGCCGCCATCGCGAACCAGCCCAGCAGCAGGCCGGCGGGAAGGCGTTGATGACGATCGCGCACGAGCCTCAGCACTTCGTCGAGTTCGACATTCAAATGGGCCGCATCCGTGACCAGCGCATCCACCTTGGGCGTCAGGGTTTGCACCGCCTGCCGGAGCGACCGGCGGGCCGCTGGCGCCGCGACATACGTGCCCGAACCCTGGCGACAGACCACCACGCCCTCCTTCGCCAACTCGGCATAAGCGTGAACCACCGTGTTGGGATTGAGCACGAGGCGTTCGGCCAGCCCGCGGATCGTCGGCAACTCGTCGCCCGCCTCCAGGCGGCCCGCGGTGAACAGGAACTTCACTTGATTCACAATCTGCCGGTGCTGAGGTGATCGCGTCCGAAGGGTCCAGCGGTTGCCGACGTCGGGAATCCGCCCTATGGCAGGGCGCCGGCGAACAGCCAACGCGCGAATCCGAATCAGGCGAGTGCCGCTAAGCCGGCTTCAGAATTCTTGGAACCGTTGCGGACGATCCAGGCGCGGCTCGCGGGCGATTGCTCCCTCCATCCGTTCCAGCCGCCGGTTCATTTTGCCGATCGTGTCGCGCAACTCTTGCACTTCGGCGCGCAGGCGGCGCAGTTCCGCAAACGGGACAGGATTCTCCGGCCCGCGCTGACCACGGCGCGCCAGGGCCTCGCGCTGCTGCGCCAAACGCTCGGCAACCTCGGGCATACCCGCCAGGCGCAGATTCTCCAATGCCACATCGAAGTGCTTCAACCGCTGTTCAAACTCGGCGCCTTCGGTCGGCACCGCGCGCTGTTCGCCACGCTGGGCTTCTCCCTGGCTGACTCCAAAACCGAAACGCTGCCGCTCGTCCTGTAGGGTCTTCAGATCGCGCTTGAGGTTGCGGGTCTTTTCCACCAGCGCCTTCGCCTCGTCCTCCTTATCGTCGGCCTGAGCTTTCTGCAGCTCAGCGGCCAGCCGTACCAGCTCTTGCTCCATTGCCCGGGCACGGGTGGCCCGGTCGTCAGGGATGCCTGCACGCGCGGTTGGTTGGCGCTGCTCGACCCGTTCGCCAGCCCGGCTCTCCATTTGTTCCCCCCGTTGAGGAGGCTCTGGTGTATCGGGCACAGGTTGCGCTTGCGCCAGCCAGCCGGACAGGGCAGTGGCAGCGAACAGCGACATCGAAATGCGTGGGCTGATCATCTCGGCAACTTCGTTCTGTTCTGCCAACTGTCAACACCCCTGTGGCGAGAAGAACGAACGCGTTAAGGGAAACGCCAGGCCACGCGGGTTGCGGCAGGGTGTGCAACCAACGACGGATGTCCCGTTAAGGCAACTGACTTGTCCTTGCGGTTGACCGAGGGATGAGCCATCAAACGAACTCGGTCAGCCGACGGGGTAGAGGTCGCGGCATGTATGAAAAGTGTGACAGAGCAAAGAAGGGAAGGTGAGGCGAACGGCCCGAGTGGGCAAAGACTGGCCAGAGCAAGTCGAGGAGGCCCAAGCTGGACGGAGTTCGTCAGACTGGCGCATCAGGCCGTAGTAGCGATTGCAGGCGCGGAGATGATAAACCGTGCTGAGCCAAGGGCCTGTGGGCACAGCCGTGGTTCGAGACGCCTGGACTCTGAGCCGGAAACGGCAAGGACTGCAGGTCCTGCGTCAAACGCCACCCGGAAGGGTATCGGAAGGGCGCAGGATGACGAGGCTGGCTTCCAGCCGTACCGGGGAAAACTCGCCGTACGGAATGATCAGTGGGGGTGGAGGAAACGTGGGCAGGACCTGATGGCCATTTGCCACAATGCTCGAAAGGGCAGATACACTGGAAGCCATTGATCTAAACCGGTCGCGCCTCCGCTCTACTCGACCAATTAATCATGATTCTTGCTTCTGCGACTTTGTTGCTTTGAGAGGCAGCGAGCCGTCCTACCACCACGTGAAGGATGAGTCCGGTCTGGGCTCCCAAATCCAGTCCGGTGTCTGGTCCGGAAAGCGGAAATCGACGGCAACGCCGGCGCCCTCCGCTTGGGTGGACAGGTTTCTGGAGTTCATGGGCCTATGGTTGTCCCCAACGATCCGCCATTCAAGCAGGGAGCATTCCGGGCGGTGTTGGGGGTTTCTCGTGGGTCAATAGCGCCGGTCAAACGAATAGTTGGGGGCGTTGGTGTCTGAAGACTTGGGATCGAACTTGATCATGGCGGAATGGCCGTCGCTGAAG
>DAOOQY010000680.1:0-3219 GCA_035389025.1 Verrucomicrobiota bacterium | reverse complement strand
CGCCGAAGCTCTTGTACGACCCGCCCACATGCACGCCGAGCTTCTCGTTGTACTGCGCGCTCACTTCCGGATGGGCTGTGTGAGAGTCCTCGGCCGAACTGAATCGGTAAAGCGCCCCGCCGTTCCAATCGAAACCGGAGCCATAGTCGCGCCGGCCTCGGGTGATCGCGTTCACCGTCCCGCCCACCGCGTCGCTGCCATACAGCACCGAGCTGGGCCCGCGCACCACTTCCAGTCGGTCCAGCGAATAGACGTCAATCGTGCTCCAATATTGGTTCGGGCCGTCCCGGTAGGTCGAGTTGTTCAGCCGAATGCCATCGATCAGCATCAACGTGCGGAACCCGGTAAACCCGCGCAGATAGGGCGAACTCTGACCATGCCCGGTCTTCTGCAGCATGACGGAGGGCTGCTCGCGCAGTGCTTCGGGGGTCGTCCGGGGCATCTGATGCTCGAAATCCGCCACGGACACCTCGCTGACGGAATAGGGCAGCGTGAACGGATTCTGCTCGGTGCGCGTTGCGGTCACAAACACGGGCGCCAACTCCGCCACCTCGTTGGTTCTCGATTCGCCCGCGATCGCAGGCCCGGACACCGGCTGCGCCGCGGGCTGTCCGAGACACGCCGCCAGGGCAACAACGCCACTTGACGTAAGAATTCTCGACATACGCATCGTTCGCGGCGTCATCGTGAATTGCCACACTCGTGCCGTCAAGCCCTGATTGCCCCGGTTCCCGCGCTCTCCTCTCTATTTGTTACCTGCCCATCCGGCTTGCGTAGTGGAAGGTAAGGGGGCGATGTCGCCCCAGCACAAAAAGGCATGAACACGGATTCCAGGGATTACGCGAGAGGCACCGTGCCGTGTGGCTTTGTCCAAAGACGCGGCTGTGGAGAAGAGCGACCGCGGCGCGCCCGAACAACCCACGGGCCGCGGCTGGCGTTGTGCCCCCAACCGCGCTCCCGCGGACAAATCGTCCACGCACCGGCTTGGACGCGCAGGGGCCGAAAAGGTTCGACAATTTGCGGCAACTTGGGGTATAGGGTGCCCATCTTCATCCCAAGGACGGCTATGCCGAATCGACGACCACCCGAGGCCCAGACTTGTGCCTCCCCCGATTGGCCCGAGCGAACTCATTGGAGCATTGTCCTGGCCGCCGGCGACCCCGCCGCTCCGGGTGCCGCCGTCGCACTCGACGCACTGTGTCGGGCGTACTGGTACCCCGTCTACGCGTATGCCCGCCGCTGCGGCCAGAGCGCGATCGAGGCGGAGGACCTGACGCAGTCGTTCTTCCTGCATCTGCTGAGCTCGAATGCCCTCGCCGCGGCGACACCCAAACGAGGGCGTTTCCGGGTCTTTCTTCGGACGTGTGTGGACCATTTCATCGTGACCTGTTGGCGACGCGAGCACGCCATCAAACGGGGCGGTCGGGTTAGCTTCCTCTCCTGGGAACAGGACGGGTCGGAGCACCGCTACCAGGCGGACGCCCTGTCGCCCCTGACACCCGAGGCGCTGTTCGACCGGACTTGGGCGGACACACTGCTGAACCGGGTCCTGAGCCAACTCGAAGCGAGCCTGGTTTCCGAGGGCAAGAACAGCCTGTTCGAGCGGCTGAAAGACCGGTTGATCGGCGACCCCGACGCGGCGTCCTATGCCGAGCTGGCCGACACGCTGGGCACGACCGAAGCGGCGCTGAAGATGACCGTGCGTCGGCTGCGCCTGCGCTATCGTGAGCTGTTGCTGCGCGAGATCGCGCACACGGTGTCGTCGCGCGACGAAGCCGAGCAGGAACTGCAGCACCTTCTAAAGGTCGTGAGCGCATGAATGGTCCTTTCTGCAAAGAATGCGGCCGACCGCTGCGCCCCAACGCGCCGCGCGGCTTGTGCCCGGCCTGCCTGCTCGGAACGGGGCTGATCGCCATGCGGCAACCCTCCGAACCGGCCACCCTGCCCGCCCCCGAACCTGCTCCCCCGCGTGTTGGCGACTACGAACTGCTCGAGGAAATCGGCCGCGGCGGCATGGGCGTGGTCTATAAGGCCCGCCAAATCAGCCTCGATCGCATCGTCGCGCTCAAGCTGATCCTGGGCGGACGGCTGGCCGGACGCGACCAGGCACACCGCTTCCGCGCCGAAGCTCAAGCCGCCGCCAATCTCCAGCACCCGAACATCGTGGCGATTCACGAGGTCGGCGAACACGCGGGGCAGCTCTTCTACGCGATGGACTACATCGAGGGGAAGAACCTCGCGTCGGTCATCTCAGATTTGAGATTTGAGATTTCAAATCACACGCGCAGCGTGTCGTGGATGAAGACGGTGGCCGCAGCGGTGCACTACGCTCACGAGCAGGGCATCCTCCATCGCGATCTCAAGCCCGCCAACATCATCATCGACCAACATGACCAACCGCGCATCACCGACTTCGGCCTGGCCAAACGCATTGAAGTCCTGCCTTCAGGGGGGCAGATCGGTGGGGGTCCAGGCATCAGCCCAAGCTCGGGCGGGGAACCGGCTGAAGCCGGGACAACAACCGCGGCAACGAGCGACCTCGGCGTCGTAGCGGAGGTCAACGCCCAACGTTCAACGTCCAACTCTCCACTCTCAACTCTCGACTCTCAAATCACCCTCAGCGGCCAAGTGCTCGGCTCGCCCAGTTACCTCTCGCCCGAAATGGCCGAGGGCAAACGCGCCGCGGTCGGCGTCGCCAGCGACGTCTATTCGCTGGGCGCGGTCCTGTACCACTTGTTGACGGGTCGCCCGCCGTTCCAAGGCGAGACGCTGACAGCGCTGTTGCGCCAAGTGATCGAAACCGACCCGGTCGCTCCGCGTCGACTCAATCCGAGCATTCCACGCGATCTCGAGACGATCTGCCTGAAGTGTCTCGACAAGGAACCGCGTCGCCGCTACTCGACCGCACTCGAAGTGGCGGACGAGTTGGGGCGGTTCCTCGCGGACGAACCGATCCGGGCGCGTCCGGCCAGCCGTGCCGAGCGGCTTTGGCGGTGGTGCCGGCGCAACCCGAAACTGGCCGGGGCATTGGGCGCGGTTGTCCTGAGCCTCGTGCTCGGTCTGGTCACAACCACCTGGCAAATGCGCCGCGCCCAAAAGAGCGAGATGGCAACGCTCCAGCACGCCTACGTGTCCGACATGGACCTCGCCACCCGCGCTTTGGCCGAGGGCGACATTGGCCGGGTGCGCGACCTCCTCGACCGCTACGCCCCTCCCATC
>DAOOQY010000679.1:0-3219 GCA_035389025.1 Verrucomicrobiota bacterium | reverse complement strand
GGCCGGTGCGCGTGCCAGCCAACTCCGGCTCGCCAGGCTGTGCCGTCGCATCCAAGTTCGCGACGGTTGCTCTCGCCCATCTGCCAGACAGCGCCAGGCGGCTTTCGAAATCGTCATTGGCCGGACCCGGCGCGACCACGGTGATCTCGACCACGCGGCTGGTCGCAGTCAACGTCGAGCCGACCGCAACAGCCGTGAGACGCTGCAGTCCGGCGGCGGGCGCGATCCACTCTGCCGCGTATGGTTCCTGCGCTGCGCTGGCTACGAGAAGATCGTTGGCGAAGAAATCGACGCGCTCGGGTGGTTCCGCCTGTGGCCCCAGGGCGGCGCTGAGCAAAACGGTGTCGCCGACCCGGTATCGGGTTCCGCGCTGGGGCGCTTCCAGGCGGACGTCAGGCGTGTGTGGAAACATGTGCGTGGTGAAGACGAGATCGAAGTCCTCGACCGGATCCCAGCCGGCGTCGGTGCGAATCCAGAGACGCCCGCCTCCGTAGACGTCCTGCATCGACGTCCCGAAGGTGTAGTCCTGGTACCGCCCAGGCTGCGCGGCCGTGCTCATCACCAACGCGTAGGATCGGCCGGTGACGAGGTAGATGTCCTGCAAATCGAAACGCGCGGTTGGGATCTGATTTCCATGCAGCACCGCGTACCCGAGCAGACGATCCCCGGGGCGGTCCTCGAAGGTCTCCACCACCTGGATCAACAGCGGGTCCGGGCTCCAGAACGACAGCCACAAATCGAGCGCGTCGAGCCGCCCGGACACCCCCGGAGTGAACGTCTGCGCCACAACCTCCCTCCGGCCAGGTGTGCCGCGCAAGATCGCGTTGCGCCCGTAAATCGGCTGCATCTGGTCAACGACGCTCGCGGACTCGACATCGAGCACGGCCTTGGCGCTGACGACGGCGCCGAAGGTGTTGCTGACGGCGACCGAGTACGAGCCGGCCTGGCCGATCTGGACATCTGTCAGGACCAGCGTCGCGTTCGTGGCGCCCTCGATTGGCAGGTCGTCTCGCATCCACTGATAGGCGACCGCCTTGGCGCTCAGCGCCTCGACCGACATCACCGCTTCCGACCATTCGTCGCACGTGAGGTCCGACGGCTGACGCAGGATGACCGGCAGACCAACCGACAACCCCGCTCCCGCCGTGTTGGTGGCATCGCCCGCGCGGATCGCCACCCGATAATAGCCGGTGTCATCGAGCCCCACGCTCGACAGTCGCAGCGTCGCGTTGGTCTCTCCGGGAAGGTCCACGCCGTCACACTGCCACTGATAGACGAGCGCAAACCGATTCGTCGCCACAACGCTGAACTCGACCGCCGCCCCGGGAAGGACGGCCTGGTTGGTGGGCGGGACAATCACCCAGGGCAACGGGGAAGAAACCATGCAGTGCTGGCCGCCGGCGTCGATGGTCGTGACCCCTTCGAGACCCTGGGGCCAGGAGAACGTCGCAGGCCAGACGGTGATGCGCCCGTCGGCCGTCAGGGCCACAGCCTGCGATTCACTGGCCACGATGCGCACGACATTCGTCAAGCCCGCCGGCACGTCGAGCAGACTCGAGCCAAAGTTCCCGCAGTAGGCCTCGACCGCGCCATTGCGACGCGCCACAAGCGCACAGTCCAAGGTCAGAGCGATATCGGCGACATTGGTCAGATCGGCCGGCAGCCCAACATGATCCTGTCCCCACCAGACGACCCGGCCATCCGCCTGCAGCGCCACGCTGAGAAAGGCGCCCGCCCGGACCGCCACGACATTCGACAGGCCCGGCGGCACCAGGCACTGGTCGCAATTGTTGTCGCCCCAGGCGGCCACCGTGCCGTCGGCCCGCAAGGCCAACACCTGCCCCGCACCAACGGCCACAGCCTTCACATTGTCCAGGTCGGCGGGTGCATCGACCGAAGGCCGGTCGGGCAGCGACAGCAAGCCCCACGTGCGAACCGTGCCCTCGCGGGTGATGGCCGTGCCAAACGAAGCGCCGGCCACGACGTCCACCGCATTTGTCAGGTCGGCCGGGATATCGAGCGATCCGAGGAAGTTCACTCCCCAACCCAGCACGCGTCCGTCCGACAGGACTCCCAGACTCGAACGCCTCGTCTCCGAGGTGGCGATCAAATCGGTCTGGTCCGCGGGCAACGTGGTCGGTCCCCAGGAATAGACCGTGTCGTTGGTCGGCCACTGCACCGCCATGATCCGCGCAGCGAAGAGTGAGAGAGAGAAGAGAGCCAGCAGGAGAGCGTTGGTTTTCACGGGTTCAGAAGCTCGATGCGAAAAGACCACGACGGCTTCATGCGCCGTCGCGGTCTCCGTGATGACCAGTGCCGGATTTGGTGGACGAGCGGGCGGTGATGCCGCTCACTCGCGGCGGCGCCGGCCCAAACCCATGAACACACCGCCTGCCACAAGCAGGGCCCATGTGCTGGGCTCCGGCACGATTCCCACCGCATTCGGGCCGCCCAAGGCTCCGATCTCATCGCCTGTCATCACCCGATCGATGAAATAGAAGCTGTTGATGTATCCGGCGCCCGTCTCGCCGTCGTTGTCGGCCAGCAGCAAAAGACCGTTTGCGGGATCATTGACCGAATAGAGCGACCAGCGACCGTCCACGCCCGAACTGAGCGTCTGCGACCCCACAAGCTGTCCGTCGATGTACTTCGACAGCGTCGATGTCGTGAGGTCATAGCTGGCCGCGATCCGGTGCCAGGTATTGACGCCCACCACTCCGTGGTACACCGAGCTGATGCCAATGCCGCCCGCCGAGTCCATGAACAAGTCGCCGTCGTTTCCATTGACATCGTCGCTGTTGAAGAACGAGAACCACTCGGGAATCGAGGGCAATAGAAGGTCCCAAACCATCGTGTACTGGTTGATGTAGGCTCCGCCCCCATTCGGCCCGACACCAGTCTTGAACAACAGCCCCTGATTGCCCGCGAAAGCCGGGAATTTCATCACAGCCGCATCGCCTCCGGGCATCCCCGGCAGCCCGAACGAACTGGCCGTGCCGTACTCGACGTCCGCCGCGGTCGTGGCCGAATAGAACTCGAGAGAGCCCGGCCCCACCGTCGGGACGAATCCAGGCGCGTTGAAGTCAAACTGGGCCGACCATGCCGTCTGTCCGGCGACGAACAGGACAAACGAAAAGCGCGCCACCCTCGAACTCCAACCCAAAGGTGCGCATCTGCGATTTTTCGGTGGCGATAGCGTTTGATGATTGTGGGTGGAGG
>DAOOQY010000678.1:0-3219 GCA_035389025.1 Verrucomicrobiota bacterium | reverse complement strand
GGATGCGAGTCTCGGAGGGCGGAGCTCCGGGCATTCCCGGGCTCGGAGCCGTTGACATCGGGCGGGCTGGTGTGCGGGGGCACTACCACCAAAAACTGGGCGTGTCGTAGGTGCGGACGACCATTCTCGGGAACTTGCGCCACTCGGCATGACCGTCGAGACAGAGGATGTTGCCGCCCGCCGGTATCCGCCCGTTGAGGTGTGGCGCCCGATGGTTCTTGGTCCAGCCGCCGTCGACGCTGGTGTAGTTGTTCCTCGATCGGTCCGACTGGTTGCTGCCACTCGAGAGCGTGCCGTCAGCGGCGATGACCCGCTCGCTGGACCCGGGATTGTAGAGCGATCCATCGCTCATTTTCCAGGGCGCCGGATTCAGCGACTCTGTGATGTTGGTGGCAAGAAGCCGCCCAGACCCTTTGAAGGCGACGGCGTACCCGATGACCCGGTAACCGCCGACGCCGTCGTCCGCCAGTTCGTTGGTGACGCCGGTCGAGAAGCTCCAGAGTTCGTCGTTGTCCTGCTGCGAAAAGCCCGGGCAGTAGAGGATTTTCCGGTTGCCGCCGTTGCGAACAAACGCATTGGCGGCGGGAACCGGCAGGTCCCAGGGCCAAGCGGCGCCGGCACAGTCCGGGAACTGATCGCGGTAGTCGTTCGCGTACATGAGGATCGCAATCCCGAGCTGGCGCATGTTGCTGGTGCACTTGATCTGGATCGATTTGGACTTCGCCTTGGACAGCGCAGGAAGCAGCATCGAGGCGAGAATCGCGATGATCGCGATCACCACCAACAACTCGATGAGCGTGAATGCGCGCCCGCGGCGGGCATCCAGGGCCCGGGCGGGATGGAGCAGAGAAGAGACGCAACGCATAGGGCGGAGTGCGGTTGAGGTTGAGGTCTTGGGGCTGCAGAATTGGCGGTGCGGCGAGTCCTTGACGGGCCCGCAGGGATCGATGATGGCGATTTGCCGTGTGCGCTCGGGCGTCACAATAGTTTCTTAATGCAACTAAGTATGTCCATCACAGACCCCCGGTCAACCCCCGATTCAGCCCGTTTCGCCTGCGTTCGGGCTTGCGAGCCGCTGGGTTTTCGATGGAATGACGCGGATGAAGCGACTCGCCCAAAAGCTCGAGGAGTCTCCGTTGCTGGCCCGTGTGCTGCCTTTCGCGGTGTTTCTCGGGCTGACGGTTGGCCAGGGCCTTTTTGGGTCCGCGGGCCGTTACTGGATGTATCTGGCCAAGACGGCGGTTGGCCTTTGGCTGGTGTTGCTGACGCGTCGTTACGTTCGGGAGATGCGCTGGAAGCTGAGCTGGGAGGCGATGGTGGCGGGCGTGGCCGTGTTCGCCGTCTGGGTGGGCCTCAACGACTACTACCCGAAGCTCGGCGGCGCCGGCCCGGCCTGGAATCCGAACAACCGGTTCGGCGACGGGTCCGCCCTGGCGCTTCTATTCATCGCCGTGCGGATTCTGGGCTCGACGTTCGTCGTGCCTCCGATCGAGGAAGTGTTCTACCGCTCGTTTCTGTACCGCTACCTCGTGAAAAACGACTTTCTGTCCATTCCCCTGGGCGCGTTCGCCTGGACCCCCTTTCTGGCAACGTCCGCTGTGTTCGGTTTTGCGCACTTCGAGTGGCTGGCGGGCGTTCTCTGCGGTTTGGCGTATCAGGGATTGGTCTGTTGGAAGAAGCGTCTGGGCGATGCGATGACGGCTCACGCGGTCACGAATCTCCTTCTTGGGCTTTGGGTGGTATACCGCGGCGCGTGGCAATTTTGGTGATCGAACTACTTGAGCGCCTGGTCCTCGACCCGAACGCCCTTCTTGGCGCTGTTGTAGCCGAAGTACGTCGGATTGAACTCTCCGACAGGCGTGGCATCGGCCCGCGCCGGCACTTCGAGTCCGGTCAGGAAGAAGCTGGCGTTGACGATCAGGCGGCGCAGGTCCTCGCTCTGGAAATCCACCGCGGCGCCGATGGTCGAGCAGAGGATGCTCGCCTTGTTGCCTGATGGGGCCGTGCACTGGCGCAGCCAGACCAGGGGCATGATGGCTTTCTTCAGGTTGGGCGGGTCCTCGGGTTTCATTCCGGTGAGTGTCAACCCGTGCAGGAGCACGGTGGCGTCCGCCGGAAAATCCGCATTGACGCCGTAGACGTCGGTGGGGCCGAACACGTCGGCGACCCCGCGCAGGATGGGGTGCTGACGGTTTTTGCCGTCGACCAATCCGCGTGAGGCCTCCTTGCCGTGGTCACCGTGGTGGTAGGTCCAGGTTTCCCCGACCGTGAGGCCGCCGAATCCCCCGCCTTGAGCGTCGTAGCTGTACTTCGCATAGGGACTCTGTTTATTGCGGCTGTAGGCGAAGGCGTGAGTGGCGGTGCGGATGACGATCATCGGTTTGCCGGCGTCGAGGAAATCGATGATGTGCTTCATGTCGGCATCCGGGAGTTCGCGAAAGCGGAAGGCGTTCACGGCGAGGTCGGCATCGGCGAGCAGGTGCAGTCCGGGGACATTGGTCTGGTTGTGCGGGTTGATGACACCTGCCGCATCCTGGGAGAACAGCACGGTGCATCTGAAACCGTGGCGCTGGCTCAGCAGCTTCCCGAACATCGGCATCGATTCCTCCGACCGATACTCCTCGTCGCCCGCCAGGAGGACGATGTGTTTGCCGTTGGCCTTCCCGGCGGGCGGTTCGTAGACGACCCACTGGGCGGCGCTGCTGTTTTGGCTCAGACAACTCAGGACGATCAAAAGTGCAAGGCGTTTCATGCGGCTGTGTATAGCCTGCGTTCCCGCCGGAGGCGACAGGAAATGCGCATCCGCGAAAAGAGGCCCTGTGGGCGAATCGCCCGGGCCAGCGGGCCCGAATCGAGCACCGAATGCCCTGACCGACGCAACATCCGGGCTCCAGTGCGGCGCCGCGCGGGGCGCTCGCCCGCCTGCACCCCAAGATGAAGACCGCCGGCGGCAGACTGAAAGGCAGACTGAAAGGCGTTGCCACAAAAAGCCCGAGGCGATTGACTATCCCCCCACGGTGCGATCCGAAACGAAGCTGAGCATGACGAACCGATTCCGCAGTCCGCGCGCTGTTCCAGCCCGGAGACCCGAATGCGCGAAGCGGTGCAGTCCAGCGCCCCAGAATCTGTGCAGCCCGGGACGAAGACGGGGGGCAATGCTCGTGCTGGCGGGGTTGATGGCGCTGGCGCTCGCGGGGTGTGCGACTTCGCACGGCAAGC
>DAOOQY010000677.1:0-3220 GCA_035389025.1 Verrucomicrobiota bacterium | reverse complement strand
CCGCGACACACGTCCGCCTGATGCGCAGAAACAAACCGTCGGCATTCGAATCGAGGCGGGCGCCGGCCCCGTGATGCTCGAAGACAACCAGATCGAGGCGGGTATCAAGGTGCAGGACCGACGCTAACTGCCTTCTTCACTGGCGCCCCAGAGCCAACCCAGCAGCCAGAAGGCGGTGCCGCCCAGGGCAGGGATGTAGAGGCCGAACTCGACCCCGCTCTGCAGCACCCAGCCGAAGACTCCAAGCCAGACGGCAAACCGCGTCGGGTCGGCGCCGCACCGCGGGTAGAGCAGGAGCGCCAACCCGATCACGAACGTGCTGTAGGTCGCCACCCCCACAAAGCCCGAGTCGGACGCCTGCTCGAGATAATCGTTGTGGGCCAGTCGGGCCATCTCCGCTTCCGGCGGTTTGATCTGGCGATAGGCCACTGCAAACGTCCCCGGCCCCGAGCCGAAGACGGGGCGATCGGCAAAGGTCTTCCAGGCGGCCCGCCAGTACTCCGCGCGGGCGCTGACGCTGGTGGCGCCTCTCTGGAAATAGCCCGAGAACCGGACAAAGAAGGCCACAAGCCCAAGGCTCACCAGGCCAATGATGATGGCTGCCCGCCATCGCTTCTCGAACGGCGCGCGCAGCAGCACCACCACCAGCATGACCAGCGCGATCAACCAGCCCGCCTTCGATCCCGACCAGTAAAGACAAGCCAACCCGCACACGGCGAAGAGTCCGGCGATCACGCCCCGCGCCGCCGGGCTGAGCCAGGTCGCGCACCGCCATGTCACCACCAGCAAAGGCGGCAGCAGCAGGATCAGAACCCCGGCCAGCGTGTTCGGGTAGAGCAGGGTGGCGAAGATGCGGTCGCTTCCCAATCGTTTGAGGTGCTCCGCGGGCAGGTTCTCCCAGCCGGGTTGCGAATAAACGAATTGCCGCGTGGCCTCGAGACCGCCAAGCCGCTGCTCGAATCCGGTCCACACCATCAGCGCAAAACCGAAGGCCACGCCCCCCCAGAACAAACCGATGCGCCGGACGGGGGCGAGGGCGAACAGGCCCAGATAGAAACCGGCGAGAACGGCGTGGAAGTGGAGGAGCGTGACGCGCGTCAGCCGGGCGTCGATCGTGTGCGCGGCGGCAACCCACTGCCATGCCAGCCAGCACAGGGGGAGAAAAACCAGCCACCGCGGACGGGGCAGGGTCCATCGTGCCCGAAGCAGCCCGACCATCACCAGGCCCGCCAGCATGACATAGGACCAGCGCAGCGGCCAGGATTGGAACACGACTTCGAGGGCGCTGCCCGGCACGGGGATGAGATGGTCGAGGATGGCCGGGTTCCCGAACTTGAGCAGGCTGCACCCGATGTAGAGCCCGGCCAGGATCGCGAAAACGCTGCCTCCGATCCCGGTTGCCGCGGACGGAGCGCGCTGCGGCTCGATCGTGTGCCCCTGGCTCACAGCTTCAACTTCAGCAGCCCGACTTCGAGGGCGAGTGCCTCCTGGACATTCGAGCCGAGCAACCACTGCGTCCGCTCGATGACCCCAAGGTTCTCCATCGCGTCCCGTGTCGAGATGCGCCCAGCCACCGCGCCGGACTCGGTTTCGAGTTCGGGGTAGGCGAGCGAGCGGCCGGCGATCCGCTGCGCCTGCATCCAAACGTCCCGCAGCCACCATTGCAGACAGGCGAGAAGTTCTCCGCGCTGCCGGCGATACTCGGCTTCGGTGGCCGCCGCCAACTCGGTCTCCCATCGGTCGCGCAACTCCGGATCGACATCTTCGTACCGCTGGAGCGGGGACCGGGCCGCCAATTGCTCGGATATCCGGGCTTTCAAACGAGCCAACTCCGCCAGCAACGATCCCAACAACCGGTACCGCCCCAGCAGGCTCTGCTGGCGCGCCGCTGCCGCGCCGGCGAAGGCCCGCAGCCAATCGACTTGCTCGGGCTGCCGCGGCCCCCCCATGTCGCCCGCGAAACTCAGCCGCAGGCAGCGCGAAATCACCGTTTCGAGCACCCGCTGCGGCTCGGTCGTCAGGAGCATCAGCACCGACTTCGCAGGCGGCTCTTCGAGTGTCTTCAGGAACGCGTTGGCCGCGCCGGGTGTCATGCGGTCCGCGGCCACGACCACGGCGACTTTGTAGAGGCCTTCGGCTGGCTTGAGATGCATCGTGTGGACCAGATCGCGGACCTGCTCGATGCTCACCAAGCGCGTCTTGGATTCGGGACGCAGCCATTGGACGTCCGCGTGAATGTCCTCGCCGATCTTGCGGCAGGCCGTGCAGGCGTCGCAGCAATCCAACGGAAGCCCGTTGGCCGCCTGGCGGGGCGGAGACTGGCAGTTGAGGGTCTTGGCCAGCGTCTTCGCCACCGCCTCCAGCTCCGCAAGGCGGCTGCCCGAAAACAGATAGGCGTGGCCCAACCGCCCGCGTTCGAGGCTCCGCTGAAGCAGCGTCACCACATGCCCCTGCTCGGTATGCTGACGGAAGCTCATGACGCCATCCGCCCGTCACCTTCCCCCAACCAGCCCCGCGAACCGCCGATAGGCGCCGTCCCAAAGAGCGGCGTCGCATGGCTGGACCGTCGCGGTCTCGAACGAATCGCGCACCACCTGCCGCGCCGCCTCGATCGATGGCAAGTCGCCCATCGCCAGCGCCTGCACCAGTATGTTGCCGGCCGCCGTCGCCTCGACCGGGCCGGTCACGACCGGAATCCGCAGGGCGTTGGCCGTGAACTGATTCAAAAGGGCATTCTTGCTCCCGCCCCCAACGATGTGGAGTCGCTGCGTCTTGCGCCCGGTCAACTGGTCGACCAGGCCCAGGGTGCGGCGATAGAGCAACGCCAGGCTCTCGAGAATGCAGCGCACAAACGCGCCCGGCGTCTCGGGGACGGGCTGCCGATGCTCGCGACAAAAGGCCGCGATCTTCGCCGGCATGTCGCCCGGGCTCAGAAACCGGTCGTCCGCGGGATCGATGAGCGTGACAAAAGCCGGCGCCTCGGTGGCCAGGCCCGTCAGGGCGGCATAGTCATACTCCGCGCCGGCCTTCGCCCACTCGCGGCGGCATTCCTGCACCAGCCACAGGCCGATGATGTTCTTGAGCAGGCGCACGGAACTGCCGTAGCCAATCTCGTTCGTGAAGTTCAACTCGCGACACGCGTCGTTGATCACCGGCGTCTCGAGTTCGACTCCCATCAGCGACCACGTGCCGGAACTCAGATACGCCCAGTCCGAGCCCC
>DAOOQY010000676.1:0-3225 GCA_035389025.1 Verrucomicrobiota bacterium | reverse complement strand
GGCCGCTTGCCGAGGCCGTGCTGTTGGGCAATGTGGCCTTGCGCGTCGGGTTGCGCGAGAAGCTTGTCCGGTATCGCCTCGAATGGGATCCGGTCGCCTTCAAGTTCACGAATCTCGACGAGGCCAACCAGTACCTCAAACGCGAGTATCGGTCCGGTTGGTCCCTCTGACGCGCCGTTGAGCCGGGCGCGACGGCCCCCGAAGCGTCGCGCCTGGCAAGACGCCGAGACGCTCGGAGGGCCGGCTTGCAGCCGGCTCAAGGCGTGCGGAGATCGGAGTTCGGAGGCCGGTGAGTCGGTAGTCGGTGAGTCGGTAGCCGGCTCGAAGCCTTTGTCGTCAGGCGGCGTGGCGGTCGACCTTCACGTCCCCACTCGACGGGTAAGGCGAGCGTTGACATTCCTGGGTTGACTGCGCACGCAGAGAGCAGGAACCAGGAACGTTCAACTCCCAACGCTCAACTCCCAACCATCAATCAGCCGGAAGCGCAAAGGAACCTGTTGTCACGGCAACTCGGAAGCCAGCTTTTGACCGAGGGATTCCGGTGCGTTCAGAGGTCCGGTGACCGTGGCGCGCGAGGCGGAGCCGCTTCGGAAGGAGATGCCCTCGATCCTGAGGAGGCCGGAATGGACATCGGCATGGGCCGCCACCGGACTGAGGCAACCGCCGCCCATGGCGCGGAGAAACGCGCGTTCGGCCGTCACGCAGGCGCGTGTGACATCATGGTCGAGCATCGAACACAGCGATTGCGCAAGGGGATCGCCGGCCCGAGTTTCAATGCCGATCGCAGCTTGGCCGACGCAAGGGATCATGAGGCTGATCGGCAGAAGTGCCACACGCAGACCCGGCGGGGCGGGGTGGTCCGGCGGGCCCTGGACCTCGCCATCCGGTCGCAACAGATAGCCAAGGCGACGCAGTCCGGCGGCGGCCAGCAGCGTGGCGTCGAGATTCGGATCATGGGCCAGTTTATCGAGCCGGGTGCTGAGGTTTCCCCGGATTTGGACCACGCGCAGATCGGGGCGCAATTCGAGGAGTTGTTCGCGTCGGCGGGTGCTGCTTGTGGCGATTGTTGCCTTTTGTGGCAGGGCATCGAGGGGGGACGCGTGGGCGGGGGTCGCCGTGGGGGGTGGGGAGCCGGTCGATCGGCAGACGAGCACGTCGCGGGCGTCTTCGCGTTCGAGCACGGCGCCCAGGGTCAACCCGGAGGGCAGTTCAGTGGGCAGGTCCTTGAGGCTATGAACGGCCAGGTCCGCCTCGTCGCGGAGGAGGGCGGTTTCGAGTTCCTTGGTGAATAGGCCCTTCGAGACCGAGGCGGGCGTCTGGGCCATCGAGGCTCGCTGGAGTCGGTCGCCTGTGGTCTTGATGATGCGAATCTCGAAGGCGAGGTCCGGGAAGGCGGCGCGGCAGCGGTCGATTGCGAGGTGTGTCTGGGCCAGTGCGAGCGGGCTGCCGCGGGTGGCCAGGCGGATCGGGCGCCGTGGGTGGGGCGGGTCAGGAGAGGCGGAGCGGTCGGGGTGCATGGGAAGCGTTGTCGTTCAACGGTGTGATGCGCGCGGGGGCTATGAACCGGTGCGGAGCGGCGACGGCTTCGTCGCCCCTAACTCCTTCGAAAACACTCTTCGGCGGGGGACGAGCCGTCCCCCCTCCAAGGTTCGGTTCATGGAGAGCGTTGACGTTCAACGGTGTGATGCGCGCGGAGACCATGAACCGAGGTTTCCCGCTCGTAATCGTAATCGTAATCCTCTGTCGCCGATTAGGATTACGATTAGAAGCGCCTCCCGGTTCATGGGAAAGGTCGAGGGGCGGTGTCGAGGAGGCCCTGGACGCGTTTGCGAATGAGTTCATTGCAGAGGGCAATCTCCTCTCGGCGCTGGCGCAGAGCGGCCTCGGTGATCGTCTGCAAGTCGTCGATGTTGTAGAGAAAGACGTCGTCCATCTGATTCACGTCCGGATCGATATCGCGCGGGACGGCGATGTCGATCAGGAGCAGGGGGCGTCGTCGGCGCAGGCGCATCAGGGGTTCGAGGCGCGGGCGATCGAGGATGTAGTGGGGGGCGGAGGTGCTGCTGACGGCGATGTCGATTCGTCCGAATTCGCCGACCCAGTTGTCGAACGGGATGGCTTTGCCTTCGAGTTCCGCGGCCAGGGCGGCGGCGCGGTCGAACGAACGGTTGGTGACGATGACCTCGGAAGCGCCGCGGGAGAGAAGGGCGCGCGCGGTCTTGCCGCTGATATCGCCGGCCCCGATGACCAGGACGGCGCGTCCGGCCAGCGAACTGAAGATTTTCTCGGCCAGATCGACGACGACCGATCCGACGGAGATGCTGCCGCGCTGGATGCCGGTCTCGGTTCGGATTTGCTTGGCCACATTGAAGGCCCGCTGGAAGGCTCTGTTCAATTGCCGCCCGGTATGGTGATGGCGCAGGGCAAGGGCGTAGGCCCGCTTGAGTTGGCCGAGGATTTCCGTTTCACCCAGCATCATGGAATCGAGTCCCGACGCCACCCGGAACAGGTGTTCGAGGCTTTGGGGCTCGTGCCAGCCGTACAGTTCGGTGGTCAGGTTCGGGGCCAATCCATGATAGCTCGACAGGAAGTCGCGCAGTGCGGCGAGGGTGCGCTGGGGGTCGCGCGGAGCGGCGGCATAGATTTCGACGCGGTTGCAGGTGGAGAGGATGACCGATTCTTCGGCGAGCGCCTGGGCGCGGAGTTGGGCGAGGGCGGAAGGGATGGCGGCCTCGGCGAAGGAGAGGCGCTCCCGGATTGCCACGGGCGCCGTATTGTGACTGAGTCCGACGACGACGACGGCCATGGCTCACGGGTTGTGGATGCCGGACAACCGGTTGAAGCCTGCGAACGTCAGGAGGACGAAGCAGAAACCGCCAATGGCCCACCAGGCGAACCAGCGTCCGCCGCCATGGGACTGCCACCGGCGCAGCAGCAGGATGGCGTAAGCCAGCCAGACAAAGAGCGTCCAGAGAATCTTCGTGTCGACCAGGAAGAACACGCCGCGCTCGTGTTTGAGCCAGATGGTTCCGAACACCATTCCGGCCGAGAGCAGCGCGAGTCCGACTGCGAGCGACTGCCAGGTGACCGTTTCAAGCCTTTGGATGGGAGGAAACAGCGAGAGCACCGCCCTGAGCTTGTCGCGTTTCAGGTCGCGTTCCTGGGTCAGGTACATCATTGCCGTGATTGCGCCCAGTCCGAACGCACCGTACGAGAGCATCACCA
>DAOOQY010000675.1:0-3225 GCA_035389025.1 Verrucomicrobiota bacterium | reverse complement strand
GTTGTAGTTGGTGGCCGAGTCGTAGAGATCGAACAACACGGGCTCGCCCCGGCGTGACACGAACACCGAGGCGCCGCCCCTGCCCGTCCCGGTCCAGTCGCCGAATATCGGCAGGAACTGAATGGCATGCGACACCGCCATCGTTTGAAACCGAAACAGGTTGGTGATGGCGCGGCGAGACGTGTTGAGCGGGAGGATGGCATCCCAGAGAGGACGCAGGATGCGCTTGTCCTCGCGCATGTCGAAACCGAGGGAGGCCTGATACGCGGAAAGCCCCGCCACCAGCTTGTCCAGGCGATCCGAATCTCGGCAGAACACGGCCAAGGTCAGATTGATTTCGACCAGCACGGCGCCCGCGCCTTCGATCTCGTGCATCAGCGTATCGAAGCCGGCCTTCTTGTAGCTGATCAAGGGAATCAGACTCACCATCGGGCCATAAGCCTGATGGTTGATCATCGTGTGGCGGCGGCGGACATCCCCGATCTTCTTGACCTGATCGGGGTAATGCAGCGTGAGCATCAACAGAAAGGGTTCGGTGATCTGGTTCGCCAGACCAGCCGGATCGCCGATCAGATGGCTCATGACCCCCAGGCTGGTGCGCTTGGGGTACCACTTAACCGACATGAGCTTGCCGAAATAGCGGTCGTGGAAACCCAGCCGGCGCGTTTCATCGACGATCACATCGCCTGGGCCATAGACCTGCTCCCGGATCGGCCGCATGTCGTCATACCAATCCTCGTTGGGATCGTAAACATGGGTGATACGTCGCAGCAGCTTGAGATAGCCATGCGGGCCAAGGGGCTCCAGGAAGAGCCCGGCGGACTTCAGCCCCCCGGACAACCTCTCGGCGGCTTCATGCGCCTCTTTGACCTGGCCCTGGTCAGGCATGTCCGAGCACGGAATCTTGATGGTGACGATGATGGTCTTGCTATTGAGCAGCACACCGGAACGCGCGACGAGTGGCCGCTCCTTGCCTTCAAGGATGAAATCCCTGCGCTTGGTCGCCATGGCGGCCAACAGATCGTTGTCGCAGGACGCCTTGTTCGCGGCATAGCTGTCGAGGGGTTCCTCGACATCCGGACTGGCGAAGATGCCAATCTGAATGAACGTTCCCGGTGGCATGGCGATCCCCAATGCCGAGCGGAATCGATCCACCGTGCCTTCATCGCCACCGATCATGGCGGGTTTGCTGGCGAAACAAGCGCCCAGGTATTTCTCGCCGGTGTCTTCATCGGCGCAGAAAAATACCTGGTAGCCCGTGTCACACCCCCTGACGCTCAGACGTCGCCAGGGCGTGCGGTTTTGACTGGCAGAGTGCGCCTGGCCGCCGGAGTCGGCGCCAGGCAAAACCGATGACAAGAACCCAAACACGGAGGCTGCTTGTCAGAGGGTGGCGGCAACGACGGTATTCAGCACGCCAGGGCCGTAGTAGGTCGCGATCGACACACCGACGCCCACCACCACCGGCATCAGCGATTGTTTGACGATCGTGATCCCCAGGCCAGTGCCCAGTGCGCCAAACGCGAACAGCTTGCCGAGAGAGCCTTCCATCCAGTCTTTTACCAGGGTGGATACCGACGAGAAAGTGGCATCCGCACCGGCCAGGGCGGGCTCGGTGACTGCCAAACACAGCGCGGCGAGAACGAACAGTTGAATGTGTTGCTGGTTGAACTTCATGCGTACATCTCCAAGAGACAAAGTAAAAATCGCCATTTGTTTGCTAAAGACCGCCTAACGACCGCCCAGCAAGGCATCGCCGGCCTGCGGCAATGCCGCTTCCGGAATGCCGGTGACAGCCTGTGGCGAAGAAACAGGCTGAACAGACCCGACCCGACCGGACTCAGGCCGGTCGGGTAGAGTGGGTTGCGCGCTCGGCGTCACCATCAGGTGCGGAATGACCGGGCGCGAACCCGTGAACTCCGCTTTGCCGAACGACCATTTGCGTGGTTGGATTTCTGTGAAGAGGTAGCTGGGCCAGTGCAAATCCTTCTTGCTGTCCTCCCAGGGCGCGATCCAGATGCGCATGACCTTGGCGGGCTCCAGAATGGGGAGCGGCAGATGTGGCGACGCTGACTGAGCGATAGGCAGATGCGTGGGGAGATGCAGGGGCAACGGCAGCGCGGGCGGCTTGTCTCTGGCAGCCTTCTCGGTCTGGCGGGCGACCAGGCCGGAGCCATCATCGAAGGTCGCCTGCGAGGTCTGGGCCCCGCTTCTTTTTACTGGCGCTGCTGTTAGCGAATCACGGTCCGGGGTGGTGTCATGGGTGGCGTCATCGGTAGCGCGGTAGACCTGTAACGGGCTTTTGCACATCACGCCGTCCGGCATACCGGGACAGGCAAATTCAGCGTGGTTCGCCGTGTTCAAGACGTTGGCGCAGCCAGTCAGCATCAAAACGAGGGTCAGGGGCAACAGGCGGATGGGGTTCATTTCTTGGCGCCCTTGGCGGCGATGGAATCCCGAGCAGCTTCATGAGCAGAGTCGTGAGCAAAACCGCGCGGTGAGAGTTGAATGCCACGAAGCGTCACGATGCTGACCTTGCGGCCGGCGTCCACCTCGATGACCGGGAACATCTCCTTGGCCATGTCGAGATAGAACTGGGCAACCATCTTCGAGGCTTCGGAAATCCCCTTGCCGACGCCGGCCTGAGCCGCCGCGCCCATGTCGATCGACTGGTATTGGGCGGAACTTCCCGGCGTGACGTTGAGTTGAGGCACCTGGGTCGGGGCGATGGCCTGACCGAATCCGGCCAGAAACCCGGACACCAGGCTCTTGGCGATCATCGATCCCTGCTTGGAGACCAGACGACCGCGCATGCCGACCTTGCCGTCCTCGCCAACCGCATAGCCTTCCAGTTCCGCCTCGATCACCCGGCCATCCTCGCGCACGCAGGAAAGCGTTTCGGTGCGCAGCTGGGCGCGCTCCGTGGCCAGCACGCCGTGCCCGCCGATCACCAGGAAGCACTCCCGGATGTCCCCATCGCCCATGCTCATCAGGTTGGGGAGGAGGGATTCGCTCTTGATGCGCACCAGGGCCGGGACCGGCTGCTTCTGGGTCACGCTCGATGTCGGTGCATCCATGCCGTTGAGCAGTACGCCCTCGAACACCGCGCCGGCCGGCAGGTAGGGCATCAGAGTGGAGTCCTGGCTGGCAGCCTGGGCAGGCGTGTCGGATGGGATGGCGCCCACGACGCGCAAGCGGGTCTTGGGTGACTCTGCCGCCGAGGTT
>DAOOQY010000674.1:0-3227 GCA_035389025.1 Verrucomicrobiota bacterium | reverse complement strand
AGAGAGTCCCCACACCGATTCAGGACGGAACACAGATTGGCACCGAGACGGTGATCCTGCTGGCCGCATCCACGCCGCTTCGTACTGCTCTCTGTGCTCTTTCCAGTTCATGCCCGTCTCTGCGCGAAAGGGGTCAACTAGCCCGGTTAGGGGTCCTCGCGAAGCGTGGGAAATAACCGGGCTAAGGAATGAGGCGCGGGAGAGAGGCGCTGGGAAACGCGGGGACTGCTCACGGGAAGGAGGACTGGATTAGGTCTGAGGCGCGCCTCATTAGAGTTGTTGATCGAGGGCACGAGGGCAGGCCGGGTCGAGTTTGCCGCAAAAGACTTCGCACCTGCCGCCCGCGTTTTCCTTTGTACCAATGTGGACAGGAACCTAACCCTCAACCGAGGGCCTGTGCCCTTCACAAAACTCAAGGCATGAAAACCACAAAACTCATCGGCATTGTTTCGGTTCTGGTCGCGTCGCACTGGGCTTTGGCCCAGGAGCCAGCCCCGTTCACCAAGGTCATGAGCGGCCCGCCCGTGAATGATCCCCCGGGGAATGGTTACTGCGCGACATGGGGCGACTACGATGGCGACGGGGACCTCGACTTGGTGGTTGTTGGGGGATTCCCGGACTCTTACCCGCCGCTGCTCTACACCAATCAGGGGAACGCCACGTTGAGCCGCGTCTCCGGCCCTCCCTGGACCACCGAAAGGCAGTTCCTCACTGCCAGTTGGGCTGATTACGACAACGACGGCGACCTGGATTTGTGGGCCGGCAGCATCGACACGTCCTACTCGCTCCTTTATGCCAACCAGGGAGCGGGGCAATTCACCGTGATAAACGTGTTATCCACGTGGATCGAGAACCACGTCAGCGTCCGAGGTGACCTGCAGGCTTGGGCCGATTATGACGGCGATGGGTACCTGGACCTCGCGGTCGCCAACCACTACGGTTATCTCACACCTCTGCCCCCGATGGCGCTCCTACACAATAGCGCCAACGGCAAGTTCAGGGCGGTCACCAGCAGCCCTCTGGCCGCTATCAGGGCCTATGCGACGTCGATGAACTGGGTGGACTACGACGGGGATGGCGACTTAGACCTCATCACGACGGGATCGACGTTTCAGCCGATGCTCTTCTTTCGCAACGAGGGAGGCTTCCTGAATCCGCAACCCGCCTGTGAACTCGATGCGGTCGTGGGAGCTGCGGGGACGGTCGTTTGGGGCGACTACGACAACGACGGGGACCTGGACCCTTACGCCACTCGCTGGGGGTTCGACGGCAGGCTGTGTCGCAACGAAGGCAACGGGCACTACGTGGCGCTGAGTGACGCCAAGGCCAAACCCGTGGCCATCGAATCGTCGGTGCTCGCCGCGTGGGGAGATTACGATAACGATGGCCACCTCGACCTCTTCGTCACTCGCGGAGGAGACAGCGGCGTTCGACGGAACGCTCTGTTCCACAGTGACGGCAACGGCGGGTTCGAGGAAATTCTCAGTGGCAGCCCGGTCAGCGAGTTGGCCAACTCCACTGGTTGCGCGTGGGCGGACTACGACAACGACGGAGACCTTGACCTCTTCGTCGTCAACGCTGTATGGACGGGCACGTCGGACAAGGACTTTTTCTACGTCAACAATGGCAATGCCAACAGTTGGCTCGAGGTGAAACTGGTCGGGGCCGCGCCGCAACCGGGAACCTCGAATCGGGACGGGATCGGCGCCAACGTGCGCGTCAAGGCCACCGCCGGCGGCAAGACCTTGTGGCAGCTCCGCGCAATTGCCGCGAGCTCTTTCCGCAACGAGTTGGTCGCGCATTTCGGCTTGGGCGACGCGGTCACGGTCGAGACGCTGCGGATCGAGTGGCCCTCGGGCATCGTGCAGGAATTCCAGAACCTGCCCGCGAAGCAGATTCTCCAGGTCCGGGAGAGCGTGTTGGTCCCGACGGCCAACGCGGAACTGGTGGGGCCAGCCGCCTACGACGTCGTGCCGGGCGCGGCGGTGACGCTCCAGGCCCCGACCCAAGGACCGGGCGAGACCTACCAGTGGCAGTTCAACGGCCAGGACCTCGCGGGGGCCACCGGTCCCACTCTGGCGATCGCCTCGTTCCAGCCGGAACAGATCGGGTCCTACTGCGTGGTGATGACCGGCTTGTCCGATCCCACGCTGGGCGGGTACTCGGGACGCAGCCGCCCGGCGCGCCTCGAGATGAAGGGTCGCCCGATCATCGCCGGTCCCAATCTCTGGCCCGCAACGGTCAGTCGCGGGGCGCGGGTTGAGATCAGCGCGCGGGTTACCGGCACCGAGTCTTTTGTCTGCCAATGGCAGAGGAACGGAACCGACATCCCGCCGGGGGAAAACGCTAGCGCGACGAACCTCACGTTGGTGCTCGAAGCAGCGGCGACGGATGCGGGGGATTATCGGATCGTCGTGAGCGACGCGGCGCACATCGTCCCCAGCGAGGCCGTGCACCTGACCGTCGATCCCACGTTCACCAAGATCACCACCGGGCCGGTGGTTGAGGACTACCAGGCCTCGAGTAGCGGCACATGGTGGGACATCGACAACGACGGCTTCCTGGACCTGCTGGTGGCGCAGGCTTCTACGGGACCAGCCACCAATGTGCTCTATCACAGCAATGGCGATGGCACCTTCACCAAAGTGTCCGATAACATCATCGTCAAAACACCGGGATGGTGCAACTCGGGGACCGTCGGCGACTTTAACAACGACGGCTTCATCGACCTGTTTGTCGTCAACAGCACTGGGGTCGATGGCCTCTTTCGCAACGAAGGCGAGAGACGGTTCACCCGCCTCACCTATGCGGAGTGCGGACCGCCCGTCAGCGACACCTCGTTCGATGCCACTTGGGTCGATTACGATGCCGACGGTTTTCTGGACCTGTTTACCGTAAACTACCAGTACCCAGTCAGCAAATGCCTGTATCGAAACCGGGGGGACGGCTTCTTCGTCAAGATGACCGGAAACCAAGTGGGGAGCATCGCCACCGACCCGGCGAATTCGTTTCGGTGTAGCTGGGCCGACTTCGACAACGATGGCTACCCCGACGTTTGGGTGCAGAGTTGGAGTGGCCAGCACCTTCTCTACCACAACAACGGCAACAGCACGTTCTCCCGGCTGACCGAAGGCAGCATCCCCGCCGAGGGACCGGGAAATGTCGTCGGGCTTCGTTAGCGCTTGCGAGAAATGACCCGGGTGTTCTCATGAGAAGTGACCCATTTG
>DAOOQY010000673.1:0-3254 GCA_035389025.1 Verrucomicrobiota bacterium | reverse complement strand
GGGTGGCTGAGATCATCACATGCGCCCCCGGTATGCCGGTTGACTTCTCGATCTCGGCGCGGGCCTGGTCCGTGATCTCGCGCGTCACGGAAATCAGGTCCAGTGCCACGAAGGCCCCCCGAACGCCGTCTGCCTCGATGACCATTGCCTTGCTCAACAGCGGGTCGAGGACGCCATCCGCCCCGCGCGCGTGGTAATAACCCGCCATCGGAATGCCCAGCGGCGGCGTGATGTCGGAGGCCGCCACGCCGACACGAACATCAGCGGCGTGCACGACTGTGAGGGTGACAGCCAGATTGAGGATCAGGATTGATTTGACGATCGCATTCATGACTCGAGTGGATTGTGCCTGACGCATTGTTGTCCCAACTCGCCCACCCGATCAAGGCTTGCGACACAGTTTTCGTCTTGGCAGCGCCAATCCATAAAACCGCACAGGGGCGGGGCGTGGACGCCTCGCCCCCCGCCACGTCAAGTGGCGACGGCGTTTTCGGGCGACGAACCCGGCCTGCCGAAAGGCAGGGCAATGGGTTCAAATCCGTGCATGGATTTGCCCCAATTGCCTCTTCTACCAGCCTGTCTTTTGGGCTCCGCGGTCCTTTTCGCGCCCGTAAGACGCTTCGCTCCGTCGCAAGCGCTTTGTCGCCACCTTTGTCGCTCGACACGGCGCAAGTCGACAAAGGTTTCGGCCAAGGCAACGACCAAGGCAGCGCCAAGAGCAGCCGCGGCGGGTAATGCGCGCCGCCGCTTTCACTCCTGGCTCCCCATGGGGCCAGCCGCCTTCGCTGTCCACTTTCGGCTGTCCACTTTCGGCGTGCGTTTGGGACAGATGGTCCCTAGTCTGGTTCTCAGGTATGCCTGAGGTGAAACCCTTCGCGGCACTGAGACCACGGGCGGACGTCGCGGATCGCGTCTGCGAGTTGCCCTATGACGTCATTTCGACTGAAGAGGCCCGGACGCAAGCGGCCGGGAATCCGCTGAGCTTCCTGCATGTGAGCAAGCCGGAGATCGACCTCGATGTCGGCACGCATCCTTATTCGGCGGCGGCGTACAATCGGGGCCGGGAGAATCTGGCGCGTTTGGTGGCGGATGGAATTCTGGTGCGGGATGCGGCGCCTCGGTTCTATTTGTACCGCCAGAGCATCGGGTCGCACACACAGACTGGAATTGTGGGGGTGGCGAGTTGCGCCGATTACGAGGCCAGCTTGATCAGGAAGCACGAATTGACCCGGACCGAGAAAGAAGACGATCGCATGCGCCACATCGAGGCGCTGGGCGCCCAAACCGGTCCGGCATTTCTTGTCTCCCGTGCCGACGATGGGCTGGATCGCCTGGTCGCGCGCCGCACGGAGGCGCCTCCACCGGTTGATTGGACCGCACGGGACGGTGTGCGCCACGCCGCGTGGATCATCGAGGACGGGCGTGATCTCGAGTTCATCGAACGCGCCTTCGCGCGCATGCCGTGTTTATACATCGCCGACGGCCATCATCGGACCGCCGCCGCCGCACGGGTCTGTCGCGCCCGGGGTGGACGGGGGGGGAGCGGCCACTTCCTGGCGGTGATCTTCCCGCACAACCAGCTCCGGATTCTGGCCTATCATCGCGTCGTAAAAGACCTCAACGGCCATACGCCCGCGACGCTCTCGACCCGGATCGAGTCGATCTTCGAGCCCGCGCCCGGCTTGCCGGACCAGCCCGGCGCGAAACACGAGGTGAGCCTCTACATGGCCGGGTATTGGCGCAAGTTGCGGTTCCGTCCGCACCTCATCGGGAGTGCGGACCCGATGGATCGTTTGGACGTGACGTTGTTACAGCGGCACGTGCTCGAGCCGGTGTTGGGCATTGGCGACCCGCGGACGAGCGATCGGATTGGATTCGTGGGGGGGGCGCGCGGGACGGCGGAGCTGGAGCGATTGGTGGACCGCGGTTCGAGCGCGTGTGCCTTCGCCTTGTTTCCGACGGTGATTGAGGACCTGATGGTGATTGCGGATCGGGGTGAAACGATGCCGCCCAAGAGCACATGGTTCGAGCCGAAGCTGCGGGACGGCCTTTTCAGCCATCTGCTGGGACAGGACGGGGCATGATGCACGGTTTGATTGAGCGGAGCGAGTGGCGCCACCTCGAAGACAAGGTCGAGGCCGGCGCGAGGCTGTGCGACGAGGACGCGGAACGTCTGTTTGCCAGCAGCGATTTGAACAGTCTGGGCGTGTTGGCGAACCGGGCAGCCGAGCGGAAAGTCGGCCGGCGCGCCAGCTACATACTCAACCGGTACATCAACTACTCGAACTACTGCATCCTGAGTTGCCAGTTCTGCGCGTTTGCCCGGAAGAAGCGGGATGCGGACGGCTTCGAGTTGTCGATCGAGCAGATGGTCGAGAAGGCTCGGAAAGCGCTGGCCCTCGGCATCACGGAGCTGCACATCGTGGGGGGGCTGCATCCCTCGTTGCCGTTCGACTATTACACGGGCCTGCTGCGGGCGTTGAAGGCGCTCGATGCCCGGTTGCAGCTCAAGTGCTTCACGGCGATCGAGGTTCTGCACCTGAGCTGGCTCTCAGGGCAATCGGTGCGGGACACGCTGGTGGCCCTCAAGGAGGCCGGCCTGGATTCGCTCACAGGCGGCGGCGCCGAAATCTTCAATCCGGGCGTGCGGCAGGCCATTGCGCGGGGCAAGGAGACGGCTGAGGAATGGGCGGAGGTGCATCGGACCTGGCATCGGCTTGGCGGGCGCAGCACCTGCACGATGTTGTTCGGGCATGTCGAATCGGCGTCGGACCGGGTGGATCATCTGCGGCGCCTGCGTGCATTGCAGGATGAAACCCACGGCTTCACCGGCTTCGTCCCCCTCCCCTATCAGCCCGAGAACAACGACATTCCGGTGCGGCACGCGCCGACCGGATTCGATGCGTTGCGGACGATTGCCGTGAGCCGGCTGTATCTGGACAACATCGATCACATCACGGCGTACTGGGTGGGGATGGGGCTGAAGCTGGCGCAAGTCGCACTCAACCACGGGGCTGACGACCTCCACGGGACCATCGTCGAGGAGCACATTTTCCACATGGCAGGCGCGCGGTCGCCGCAGGTGCAGACGGAGGCGGACATGGTGAGGGCCATTCGCGAGGCAGGGCGGATTCCGGTGCGTCGCGACACCTTTTACGGGCCGATCAGGGTTTGGGAAGAGGAGAGGGCATCGGCGCTGCCGGGCTAAGGGTCTGTGCAAAAATTAATTCCGGTTTTGCTGGAGGGGATTTGGC
>DAOOQY010000672.1:0-3289 GCA_035389025.1 Verrucomicrobiota bacterium | reverse complement strand
CCATCACCTTCAGGTTCACCTCGCCGCACTTCATGTTCAGGGCAAAGAGCGCGTCCACCGAGGGCGGCGTCTCCACCACATGGGTCAACGCCTCGCTGAAAAACGCGTAGACCTCGTCCGACTCCATCCCCAGCGCCAGGGCATGATCCGCGTAAGCGGCGGCGCCCTTGAGCCCGTAGATGAGCAGTTCCTGCAGGCCGACCGCATCGGCGCCAAATTGATCGCGACGCGCCAGAATCGAGACCGTACCCGCCTGGGCGACGAGCCCGGACTGCGTCGGAGCGGGCACCCAGGTGGCGGGGCCTTTCACAATCTCCGGGGTCTTGCCCGCCGCCGCCGCCGCCCGCTCGTACAAGGCCCGGGCGCGGTCGCGCATCGCCGCTCCCGCGCGCACCGCGCGCTCGACGGCGTGGGCGTCGAAATTGACATTGGTGACGGTGATGAAGAGCGCCTTCAGAATGTACCGGTCGATCTCGCGATCGCACACGCCCAACTGTCGGGCGCGGTGATTGTACTGGGCCACGCCTTTGGCCGCATGGAGCAACAAGTCTTGCAGCGCGGCGGTGGTTTCGTCCTTGCCGCACGTCGAGTGCACGGTGCAGCCGGTTCCCTTCGAGGTCTGTTCACACTGATAACAAAACATGTTCTTGGCTCCTGGTTGTTGTTCTTCGTGTTCAGCGGCCGTCGTGGGTCACCGACCCTTGCCGCAAGTTTCACATAGAACATCATGCCCGCGATCCCGAATGCAAGAATTGACCTGGGTCAATGCGCTCCTCGATCGAGCGAGGCGCGCCTCAGACCAAATCCGGTCTTCCTTCCCATGAGGAGTCCCCGTGTTTCCCCGCCCTTCTCTCCCGCGCCTCGCTCATTAGAATCCTTGACCCGTTTAACGCAGCACAGAAACTTGACTTGCCTGCAACATGTTTCACCGGTCAAGGATTCTAGCCGCCAATGCCTCATAGAAATCCCCGACGGTTCGCACTTTCTCCATGTCCTCGTCCGGCATGGTCAGGTTGAAGGTCTCCTCCGCCGTGATGCCGATCTCGACGAGGTCCAGCGAGTCGGCTCCCAGGTCGGCCACAAGATCGGCTTCCGGCACGACTTGAGTTCGTTCGACGGCCAATTGCTGCACGAGGATTTCCTGCACCTTCTCGATGTTTTCTGCGGATAGAATGCTGTTCATTTTGTGCTCCAGGTCTCATGATTGCGCCGAACAGTGTCCGGCGTGTGTACGGTAACGACTCGGGGTCCGCCTGCCATGTGGATGATCGCGAGTCACTCGACTAGCCAGTCATGTTTGCCAGACTCTTCACCGACAGTGGATTGTCGCTCGACCGCTTGCGCGCTCTCGTGGAAGTCGGCGCGGCCGCAAGCATCGCACGAGCCGCCGAGGGCGATCCGATCCGCCAAAGCCAATACAGCCGCCAAATCAAGGAGTTGGAGGACTTCTTCCAGACCAAACTGGTCGAGCGGCACGGCAAAGGCATTCGCCTGACGCCCGGCGGACGGGAACTGGCGCGCATTTCCAGGTTTTTCCTGATGGGCCTGTCGAATTTTCGACGCGGCTGCCTGGCGGAAGAGCAAATCTTCCGCATCGGCGCGAGCGCCACGTTCGTCGATCGTTTCCTCGTGCCCCTGCTCGCCCAACCCTCGCGCGGGCCGGGTCCGCGCTATGCCCTCGAGACTGTCGATCACATCGAAATCGAGAGGCGACTGCACGACTTGACGCTCGATTTCGGCATCGTGACCGCGGCGGCGGTCAGCCGCCCACTGCGACTGGAAGAGCTTGGGGGGTGGCGGTTGCGGCTGTGGATCCCCAAACTGCTCTGCCGGGATGAATCTCAGGCGCGCCAAGCGCTCCGAGACAAGCAATTGCCTTTCGTCTGGCCAGCCCATGAACTGGCGCTGCCGGACCTCGGGGTTTTTAAGGGGCGCGAGCCGCGTCTGGTCTGCGCGAGTTTCCTCGAGGCAAAGACCGCACTCGAGCGGGGCGGCGTGGCCGCTTTCCTACCCGAGTTCCTGGCACCCGCGCAGGCTGCCGACCGGTTCGTTTGCCTCTCGATCAAAGGATCGGACGGTTCTCTCTATCGCTATCACTTGGCGTGGAACCCCCGGTTGCTGCGCCTGAATCCGCACGCCACCCGTCAGCGCGACTTCCTGCTCGCGTCGCTGACGAAAGGAACGTAATCACACAACCGCCCGTCTCACCACCCCATGACACTCGATCGTCACACCCTGCCTCGGATCGCATCCGTCCTGTGCCTGCTCACACACACGACCGCCGACGGCGGCGACATGGTGACCCCAGAACCGCCGACGAGCCTCCGGCAAATCTTCGCCTCCCCGCCCCAGCGCTATTGGCCGCGTCCGCTCTGGTTCTGGAACGACACCCGCGTCACCGCCGACACGGTCCAGGACCAAATGCGCCAGGCGCGCGACCGCTGTCGCTACGGCGGGTTCGGCATTCTGCCCTTCGGCAAGCAGTTCTCTCCGCCCTACCTGAGCGACGAGTACTTCGCGGTTTACGGCGCGGCCCTGCAACAGGCCAAGGCGCTGGGGCTGACGATGTCGCTCTACGACGAGTACGGCTTTCCGAGCGGTTCGGCCGGGTCGCAGAACTCGAGCGACACCAGCCTTTTCGCCCAACGCTGGCCGGAGTTGACGATCAAGCGGCTGGACAAGCACGAATGGCCGCTCGCCGGCCCGGCGCGATTTGAGACGAATCTGCCGCCGGGCAATCTGGCCGCGCTGGTGGCGATGAACACCGAAACTCTCGAACGGATCGACCTCACCAGCCGCGCGCAGGCTGGCCGGTTCGATTGGGCGGCTCCAGCCGGTTCCTGGAAGATCATGGCGTTTGTCTGCGTCCGAGACGGCGATCCCATCTGCGACTACCTCGATCCCGAGGCGGCGGACCGGTTTATCGAAATCACGCATCAGGCCTATTACGACCGGTTTGCCGCCCACTTCGGCACGACAATCGACTCGACGTTCTTTGACGAACCGACGCTCTACCGGGGGGCGGGCCGGACCTGGACGGACCGCTTCAACGAGAAGTTCCAGGCGCGTCACGGGTTCGATCCGCGGCCCTACTACCCGGCCCTCTGGCTTGACATCGGTCCGGAGACGCAGGCCGCGCGCAACTATCTCTTCGGGTTTCGCGCCGAGCTTTATGCGGAGGGCTTTACCAGGCGGATTCAAGAGTGGTGCGCCCGGCACGGCATCCAGGCCACCGGCCACCAGGACCAGGAAGAGGTGGTCAACCCTGTATCGGTTTCGGGTGATCTCC
>DAOOQY010000671.1:0-3292 GCA_035389025.1 Verrucomicrobiota bacterium | reverse complement strand
TGGCCGGCGTGGCAGGCCGCTTCCAAGGCCTCGACCGATTCGATCTCGAGTTGTTCATGGAGCGCCTTGACCTTTTTCGGGCCGAGTCCGGGAATGAGGAGGAGATCGGTCAAACCGGCGGGCAACGACGCTTTCAATTCCTCGTAGTACGGCAGGCGCCCCGTGGTGACGAGTGTGGTGATTTTCTCCTGGAGTGCCTGGCCGATGCCCTTGATTTCGCTCAGACGTTGCTCGGCCACCAGCGTCTCGAGCGGTTCGGTGAGCGACTCGACAATCCGGGCCGCATTGGCGTAAGCGCGCGTCTTGAAAGGGTTTTCGCCCTTCAGTTCGAGCCAGACGCCGATCTCCGACAGCACGGCTGCGACTTGGTCTTTGTCCATGCGGTGAGTATGCGAGGCAGTCGGGGCCCTTCAACCCGAAAACCAGCGGAATCCACGAATCCACGGTTCGAGGCACGATCGCCTTGCTGAATCGGCTGCTCTGTGCGACAACATCCAGTGTTGAGCCCGTGATCTGCCGTCTTCCTTGGACGGCAGGGCTCCGAGGCGGCGTTCACGGGTCCAAGCAGCAGCAGGCAATCATCCTAATGCGTCTCTTTATGCCTTTATGAAAACACGACCCTTGAAGCGCGCCGGATTGGCATTGGTCGCGGCTTTGGCTTGTTGGGCGGCAGGCCCGCGGGCTGCGGCCCAGACGCCCGCGGACCTCGAGATTCAACTCTACGCGGGGCTGACGATTACGGGCACGGTGGGCGGCGTCTACTCGATCGAGTATGTCACCGACCTGGCCCAGGCGAACACACCGGGCGCCTGGCAATGCCTCGATTACGTCCGATTGTCATCCAGCCCGTGCCTGTGGACCGACACATCGGTTCCGGCGACCGAGACGCGCTATTACCGCGCGGTTCAAGTGCAGGCGCCTGCGGGCATGGTGTTCATCCCATCGGGGACATTCACGATGGGGAGTCCGGACGACGAGACCGACCGTCAGGGCGATGAAGGTCCGCGGACGGCTGTCGTCATGAGCCGATGGTTTTGGATGGGCGGATGCGAGGTGACACAGGCCGAGTATGAGGCGGTGATGCGCAACAACCCGAGCGAGTTCAGGGATGACACGAGCCGTCCGGTGGACAGCGTGAGTTGGAACGACGCGGTCTTCTACTGCCTCAAGCTCACGCAGCGGGAAAGGGCTGCAGGGCGCATTCCTCCCACCTGGCTGTACCGGCTCCCGACCGAAGCGGAATGGGAATACGCGGCGCGGGCGGGGACGGCGACGCGGTTCAGTTACGGAGACGATCCGGGCTATTTCGAGCTCGAGAACTTCGGGTGGTATGAGTTCAACAGCGGCGAGCAGACGCATCCGGTTGGGCAGCAACTGCCCAACGCCTGGGGTTTGTGCGACATGCACGGGAACGTCTCGGAGTGGTGCCAGGATTGGTATGCCGAGAGTCTGCCGGGGGGGATTTCGGTTGACCCGCAGGGACCGGCCACGGGCGTAACGCGAGTGCATCGCGGGGGCGATTGGGTGTACTGGGGCAATGGCGCGAGCCACTGCCGATCGGCCTACCGCAACTCGTACTTCCCGGAGTTCGGGTACAGCAACTTCGGGTTCAGGGTTGTGCTGGCCAAGGATTGAGACCCGCCGTCCACGCGCATCCGCGACGGAAGAGGACGCCGACGCCCGGGGCGGCGAGCGCTTTGGCATCGTGTCCGAGCACGCTGTGGAAGACGCGTCCCTTTCCGTAGTTCAGGACGAATGCCATTGGGTAGTCGATGCTATCCACCTTGGACTTGGCGGTCGCGAGCGTCCGAATCGGCGCGTCGCCGGCCAGGCAGGTGTAGAGTTCGTCGTCGATCTCGAAGTCCTCGAGCCCGGCCGTGATCGGGTGTTCGGTGTCCTTGATGCGGACGGTGAATGGGCCGCGCGGGTCGTGGGCGCGGAGCTTCGGGTCCCAGGCACGCCCGGCCAGGTTCCTGAACTCGGGCCAATCCAGCCAGGCGCCGCATGCGAAGTGGACGAGCATGAGTCCTTTGCCGGCCTCGACGAAGCTCCTGAGGTTGGCTCGGGCCGCCTGGCCCGGAGCGGGCACCTCCCAGTTCATGAAGTGCAGCAGCACAGTGTCGTAGGCGTGCACCGACGGCGAATCGAGCAGATGTGGGTCCTCGATCACCGTGACGGCAAGGCGCGGCTCCTGATGCAGCATTGTGACCAGGGCGGGCGCGGTTTCCCGCCACGGATGACCGGGGTAATCGACGCCGGTGACCAGGAGGACGCGTTTCTTCGAGGCAGGCGTGTTCTCAGCGGCGGGCAGCGATTGGGGGAGAAACGGCACGGTGGCCAGTGCGGCGGCGCGCTCGAGGAACCGGCGGCGATTCAGGTTGGATGGCTGTGTTGTCATAATCTGGCGCGGGATCAGATCGGCCTGGTGCGTCCCGGGAGAGTGTTGTGTTTCATGCGTTCTGGGGTCTTGCGCGTGTGAAAATGCGTGAGAACGCTCTGGTGTTCAAGCACATCTTGGCGGACGCGCGTGGCGCAGCACCAGCAGCCAGATCATGCCCGCCACCAGGAGGCCGGCCACGGCCCAGGCATGCATGTCGGTGTGCTGGGGAAAGAAGCGGAGCGAGAGAGCGCCAACGGCCGGCCCGGTGCAGATGCCGGCGCCCAGAGCGGCTTCGTGGAATCCGCCGTGCTCGCCCTTGGTTTCGCCGATATCCATCGAGTAGAACAGGGATGAGTAGTAGGCCTGGGCGACAGCCAGACCAAACACAACCTGCGCGGCGAGAAGCAGCCAGAGTTGGTGTCCGATCAGCACCCCCAGGAAGCTTAGAACCATCAGGACGTAAGCGCTCAACAACCAGCGAAAGCGATAGTGCCAACCGTCCCAGCGCCAAAGCCCGAGGAAACCGAGGGCGCGCGCGAAGAACCAGGTCGAGCAGAAGAACCCGGCCAACATCGGCCCCAGCGAAAAACGCTCGGCGATCTTGGGTATGACGGGCAACATGGCGTTGATGGCGATGTAGCAAAACGGGTTGGCCACCCATGCCATCAGAAGGAACCGCCGCGGCGGCAGACCCGACCGGCGCCGCTCGGCCTCGCTGGCCAGGCCCTCGCCCTGAGGCGGAGCCGGTGCAGGGGTGACGGGAATCGGGCGGGGCGGATTGACTGCCGGCGCAAGCCGGATCGTGAGCACGACCTGGGCGAAGTGAATGGTCGAAGGCACGAGGAAGATGCTCGTGTGGCCCCACTGCTCGATCAGCGCGCCGCCCATAAAATAGGCTGCGCCGCCGCACAC
>DAOOQY010000670.1:0-3292 GCA_035389025.1 Verrucomicrobiota bacterium | reverse complement strand
ATCGCTGGCCGAGTTCCGCCCCGAGATCACTGGCAGCGTCCTTTCCGATGCGGGCGCAATCCGGTGCGTGTTGCCGGGAGAGGCCTCTCTGACCGTGGGTGGCGCATTCAGCGAAATCGCCGGCGAACCGCGCCGGCGTCTGGCCCGGTTCAGTCTCGAGGGCACAATCTGGGGCCGGTTCGAGTGGATGAGCCGTTTGGACGGCTCATTCTTCGAGGCGCGCATCCCGGCCGATGTGCCGTGGCCGTACGCGATCGAGTTTTCGCCGGATTTGAGTCTCTGGTTCCCCGTGGGGATGCACACGACACCCTGGCTGCCCTTCAACCTGCGGTTTCCATCGAGTGCGCCGCGACTCTACCTGCGGGCCGTGCAATTGCCCTAGCCCGCATGGTTCACACCCCGACGGTGCACAGGGCGGTCAGACTTTGCAGGGAGACTGCGATGCGGGCTAGCTGGCGAAGGCCTCGCCGACCTGGAATCGGACGAACCGGCGGATCGTGATTTGATCGTCGAGTTGCTTGGCCACAGTGCCCAGATGCTCGCGCACCGTGATCTCGGAATTGCGTTTGACGAAGCCCTGATCGAGCAGGCAGGCGGTCTGGAAGAACTTCTCGAGCTTGCCCTCGATGATCTTGGCGAGGGCCGCAGCCGGCTTGTTCTTGAGCAAATCCGAGGCGGCGACGATTTCCTTCTCCTTGGCCACGACGGCGGGGTCCACCTGGTCGCGCGAGACGGCGACCGGGCTGGCGGCGGCGATCTGCAGGGTGATGTCCTTGACCAACTGCCGGAAGTCGTCGCGGGTCGTGGTGGCCTCGTTTCCAGCCCCGACCTCGACCAGCACGCCGACCTTGGCGCCGGTGTGGATGTAGGCGGCCACCAGGCCGTTGCCCGAGACCTCGAACCGCTGATGCCGCGCGATCTTGATGTTCTCGCGAATGCGGGCAATGGCGTCCGTGCGCAGCGTCTCGAGATTCGCCGCCGGATTCTCCGCCAGCGCGCGCACCGCCTGATCGCAGAAGGCGCGGAACATCTCGTTCTTGGCGACGAAATCGCTCTCGCAATTCACCTCGAGCAGCACGCCCACGCGCGCGCCGGGAAGGATGCACTGGGCGATGGCGCCCTCCCGGGCCTCGCGCTGCGCCTTTTTCGCGGCGGTGGCGACACCGCGTTTGCGGAGCAAATCGACCGCGGCGGCGAGGTCACCGTTTGTTTCCACCAGCGCTTTCTTGCAGTCCATCATGCCGGCGCTGGTCATTTCGCGCAGCTTGACAACCAGGGTTGCACTAATTTCAGCCATACAAAAACAGTCTGTTCAGGTGTGTTCGGACACGGGATGGGGGCGGGTGGTCCGTCGCCAGGCCGCCCGTGTGTCCGGTGGTTAAGTTCAATTCGCCGGAGCGGTCGGAGACAGAGGTTGAACCTCGGGCGCCAACACCGGCGCGGGAAGCGGCGCGGCGGGAATCGCCTCGACCGGCGGCGCCGGTTCGGCGGCGGGAGCGGTTGCGCCCTCAGGCGCCGCGGGCGCCGCGGGCTGGGCCGGGGTCTCGGCGGCGGCTCTTTCCGCCTCGGTGACACGCCGGGCGTGCTTGGCCTCGTACTCGGCGCGGGCCTGGCCGATCGTCTGGGTGATCAAGGCAAGAATGATGCGCACGGACCGGATGGCGTCATCATTGCCGGCAATCGGATAGTCCGCTTCGGTGGGGTCGCAGTTGGTGTCGACGATGGCGACGACCGGGATGCGGAGGCGGCGGGCCTCGGCGACGGCGTTGTGTTCGCGCTTGATATCGACGACGAACAGGGCGCTCGGCAGCGCCTCCATGTCGCGGATGCCGTCCAGATTCTTGAGCAGGCGGGCCAGTTCGCGCCGGAACATCGATTGCTCCTGCTTGCCATAATTGCCGATCGAGCCGTCGGCCACCATCTTCTCGATGTCGCGCAGGCGCCCCATCGACCGCTTGATGGTCTTCATGTTGGTCAGGGTGCCCCCCAGCCAGCGCTCGGTCACGCAGGGCTGCCCGCACATCTTGGCCGAGTCTTTCACGGCCTCCTGCGCCTGTTTCTTCGTGCCCACGAAGAGCACCTGGCCGCCGCGCTCGACGACCTCCCTGAGGAAACTGCAGGCCGTTTCCAGTTGAGCCTGAGTCTTCCCCAAATCGATGATATGAATCCCGTTGCGCGCATCGAAGATGAAAGGCTTCATCTTCGGATTCCAACGACGGGTCTGATGGCCGAAATGAACACCGGCCTCGAGGAGTTCTTTGATGCCTACGCTAATCACATACTTCCCTGGGTTCGCAGTCCGCCTATCCGCCGGCGAACCATCCCGCGGGACACGGGATTGTATCTGTTGTTCTTGTGGCGCCCCGCGCCCACTCGGGCCCGGGATTCAACGCCGTGATCGCTTTCGCAACCCGCCCCGCAACCGGGCGCCGCGGACTGCAAAAGAGGCGGGAGAATACCAGAGTCTGTGAGGCGTGCAATGCCAATTTCAGCGCCGTTTTGCGTTGCCTTGCCCGCGCCGTCCATGTCAGAGCATGGTGCGACAATGAGCAAGAAACTGGTCCTGTTTTCGGAACTCGCCCTGGCCATCGCCGGCGTGTTTGTCTTTCGGGGGCTCTGGATGCTCCTGGACACGGTGGCGTTCATGCACACACCCCCCGCCCTCTGGCTCTCGCTCGTGTTCGGCAGCGCCGTGACTGTCTGGGCCTTGAACTGCCTCCTCAAGCAGGAGGCAGAGTGACGAACTGAAGGTTGCCTCGCGATGGATGCGACCGAACTGTGCGTCGCGCTTGCGCTCGGGCTGCCGTTGCTCGGCAGCCCGCTGATTGCGCTGGCCGGGCGCCGGCTTGGCCCGCGCGTCGGCTGGCTGGCGCTGGTGTTCCCGCTGATCTCGACCGGGGCGTTGCTGGCGCTGGCGGCCGGCGTGGGCCGGACGCCGCGGCGCGTTGTCGAATGGCCGTGGATTCCCACCCTGGGGCTGAACCTGTCGTTCCTGGTGGATGGTCTCTCGCTGTTTTTCGGGCTGATCGTGAGCGCGATGGGATGCCTGGTGGTCTTTCACGCCATCTTCTACCTGGGCCGCGACGCGAAGCACACGGGCCGGTTTCATGCCACCATGGTGCTGTTCATGGCGGCGATGCTGGGCACCGTGTTCGCCAATCATCTCCTGCTGCTCTTCGTCTTCTGGGAACTCACGGGGATCGCGTCGTTTCTCCTGATCGGCTTCCTGCACGAGCAGAAGGAGGCGCGCGTCGGGGCGCGCCAGGCGCTGCTGGTCACGGGATCGACGGGA
>DAOOQY010000669.1:0-3296 GCA_035389025.1 Verrucomicrobiota bacterium | reverse complement strand
GTATGTGTGTGAGATGGTGGGGGACGGGGCCGTCCCCACTCCGGCGGTCTTGGAGCGCGGGCGGCCTCGTCCGCGGCCTGTGCGCGCAGCAAGCTCGTTCGACAAACAAGAGATGTCACCGGAGTCGGTTTCAGACGGGGACGGGGCCGTCCCCACGCCGACGACGGTGCCGGACTGGCAGGGCGCCCAGCCCGTTTACATCCGGCAGATCGGGTACACGAATCTGCTGTACGGCGAATACGAGTTCCGGGTGCGGGCGGTGGACCGGGATTTCAACGTATCGGCGCCCGGCTCGATCAAGCTCGTCGTGCGCCGCGATTACGCCCAGGTCGGGATGCTTGGTGGTTTCGGATTCACCCTCGCCGGCGGACTGTTCGCCGCCGGACTGGCAATCAAGCACCGGCGCGAGCGCAACCGGGCGTTGGTCGAACGCAACCGCTCGTTGGAAGATGCCAGGCAGTCGGCCGAGGCGGCGCGCGAGGCGGCCGAATCGGCCAATCGGGCCAAGAGTCTGTTTTTGGCGAACATGAGCCACGAGATTCGCACCCCGATGAACGCGATCCTGGGCTATGCACAGATTCTCAATCGCGGCAACGGATCGCTCTCGCCCGAGCAAGAGCAGCAAGCCCTCGAGACAATCGAACGCAGCGGCACGCATCTGCTGGGCATGATCAACGACATCCTCGACCTGGCGAAGATCGAATCGGGCCGGCTCGAATTAAAGGAGAGCGACTTCGACGTCGGGGAACTGATCGACGGACTCGAAAGCCTGTTCCGTCGGCGCTGCGAGGCCAAGGGACTGCAGTTCGAGGTGCAATTCAGGCGGGACTTCGCGGAGAGGGCAGAGGACAGAGGACAGAGGGCAGAGGACAGAGGACAGAGGGCAGAGGACAGAGGACAGAGGACAGAGGGCAGAGGGCAGAGGACAGGGGGTGGAGGATGGCGAGGAGCGGGAGGCCGGGACTGGGACGGCCACGGGCGGGTGGGAGCGATGGGTGGCGGGTCGACGCGGGTGGCGGGCGCATGGGGATGAGGGCAAGCTGCGGCAGGCGTTGATCAATCTGCTGGGCAACGCGGTGAAGTTCACCGAACGCGGCGGCGTGACCCTGCGAGTTTCCCGGCTGGACATCGGCTCGACGCGCGTGCCACCGGCAACCGACAGTTCGTCACGGATCGCGGATGGCGGAGCGCCAGGGGCCTCAAGCCAAAAAACCATCGACAATGGACAAGGGCCGATCGCCGAGAGCCAATGGGCGATGGAAACTGGACGAGAGCCGCTGATGGACAAGAGAGGATCGCCGCTGACGCGGGGTGATCTGCGGTGTCTGTTCGAGGTCCTGGACACCGGTCCTGGGATTGCGCCTGAGTTGCTGGGCAAGTTGTTCCAGCCCTTTCAGCAGGGAGACGCGACCGCACACAAGGGGGGCACAGGTCTGGGTTTGGCCATTACACGCCGTCTGGCCGAAGCGATGGGCGGAGGGGTCGGGGTTGAATCGGTGGTTGGCCAGGGCTCGATGTTTTGGCTCGAGGTGCCGTTGCGCGCGGTGATCTCGGGCGCCGAGGAGGCTGAACTCGAGCACGCTGGCGGGCGGACTTCGCTGGATGCGCTGTGGCACCGAAGGCGCCTGGCCGCGGGTGTGACGGTTCATGCCCTGGTTGTGGATGACGTGCAGGAGAACCGGGACATCCTCTCCGGACTCCTGCGTCAGATGGGGTGTGCGGTCGAAGTGGCCTCGAGCGGGCCGCAAGCCATAGCATGCGTCAAGCGCGAGATGCCGGACATTGTGTTCCTGGACATACGCATGCCGGGCATGGACGGGATGGAGACGTTGGCGCGATTGCAGGCCGAGTTGGCCATAGGGATCGGAACCCGAGCCGACTCGCCACGCCCCGCGGATTCGGCATCGCCGGGGCAGTTGCGTCGCCCGCGTTTCGTGGCGGTATCGGCGTCGGTCCTGGGGCATCAACGAGCCCGATGTCTGACGACCGGGTTCGACGCCTTCCTGGGCAAGCCGTTCCTGGTGGCGGAACTCGAGGAATTGACCGAGCGTTTGCTGGGTGTGCGTTGGGAAATCAGCGAGACCGTGGCAATCGAGAACGAGCCGGTCCGCGTGCCATCCGAGTTGTTCGAGCGGCTCAAGTCCAGTGCGGCCGGCTACCGGGTCACCGAGTTCAAGCAGAGCCTGTCGGAACTCGAGAAGCTCGGTCCGGCCGGCGCGGCGCTGGCCACACGACTGCGGCACCTGGCCCAGTTCTCCCGGATGACAGAGGCGACGGGGCTCATCGAGCGCATGAGATCGCGAGAATCATGAACGAGCGGCCTGTTCTTGGGAAGGCTGAGCCTGATCAAGCACCGTGAACACATCAACGTCGACTCCAGGAAGTTGCATCCTCATCGTGGACGATGTGCCGGCCAATCTGAGCCTGCTCATCGACACGCTCGAAGCGGCGGGACATCGGGTGGTCGCCGTGCCGAGCGGGGAAGTGGCGTTGCAGGTCGCGCCGGAGGCCAGGCCGGACCTGATCCTGATGGACGTGATGATGCCGCGGATGGATGGCTTCGAGACCTGTCGTCGGCTGAAGGCGCTCGAGGGCATGGGCGAAGTGCCGGTCATTTTCCTGACGGCGCGAGACGAGCCCCAGGACGTCGCAGCGGGCTTCAGTGCGGGCGGCGTGGACTACGTCCCCAAACCTTTCCAACTCGAGGAGGCCTTGCTGCGCGTCGAAACCCATTTGCGGGTTCGCCACCTCACGCGCGCCTTGCGGGAGAAGAACGCGGCGCTCGAGGCGGAGATCAAGCGCCGCGATCGGGCGGAGCGCGAACGCGACCGCTCGAAGGCACAACTCCGCGCCCTCGGGCAGCGCGACGCCGAGCGCTGGGGCCTTGCGGGACTGCTGGGGCAGAGTGCCACCTTCCGCCAGATTCTCGACACCGTGAACAAGGCGGCTGGGTTCGGAGCGTCGCGTGTGCTGATCCTGGGGGAAAGCGGCACCGGCAAGGAACTGCTGGCGCGCGCGATCCATGCCGTGGGACCGAGGAGCGAGGGGCCCTTCATCCCCGTGAACTGTTCGGCGGTCCCGGGCGAACTGGCCGAATCGCTGTTCTTCGGCCACGTGAAGGGGGCATTCACCGGGGCCACGGCGGACCATTCGGGCTACTTCGAGCTGGCGGATGGCGGCACGCTCTTCCTCGATGAGATCAGCGAACTGCCCTTGCCGCTTCAGCCCAAACTGCTGCGAGTGCTCGATGAAACGGCCATCACCCGCGTTGGCGCGACCCAGGCACATCCGGTCAA
>DAOOQY010000668.1:0-3303 GCA_035389025.1 Verrucomicrobiota bacterium | reverse complement strand
CTTCTCTAGCCCGCATAGCAGTCCTCTTGCGAAGTCCCAGTGCCCTGTGCACCATAGGGGTGTGAAATATGCGGGCTAGCCCCCATGCTCCCTGCGTCAGCGCACAGGCCCTCACCCCGAGCGATTTGTCAACTCGTTAGATGCGACCCCATCGTCTTACTGCGCCCCACTTGGGTTGACGCGTATGCGGGGCCGCGGGACGGCTACGGGACGGCTACAGTCTCGATCGCAGGGCGTGGCCGGTGTGGCTGGCGGGAGAGGCGGCGACGGTCTCGGGGGTGCCGGCCACGACGAGTTGCCCCCCCTGCTCGCCCGCCTCCGGCCCGAGATCGATCACCCAGTCGGCAGCGCGAATGACATCGAGATTGTGCTCGATCACGAGGACCGAATGTCCGCTATCAACCAATTGCTGAAACACCCGCAACAGGACGCGCACGTCGTCGAAGTGCAGACCGGTTGTCGGCTCGTCAAACAGGAAGAGGGTCGGCTCGAGGACAGAGACTGGCGATGAATCGGGTCCGGCTGGCGCCACTGGAGTCCTCGTGCAGGCCGGGGCGGGATTGGGCAGGCCGGACTCCGCCAGGTGACTGACTAGCTTGAGCCGCTGGCTTTCCCCGCCCGAGAGGGTATTGATAGGCTGCCCCAGCCGCAGGTAACCGAGGCCGACCTGCTGAAGCCAGGTCAGCTTGCCCGCGGCGCGGCGCGCATGGCGCGACTCTCCCAATCCCTCGAGGAACTGCACGGCCTCGTCCACTGTCGCATCGAGCATGTCCGCGATGCTCCACGAGGAACCGGGCAATGCGGACTGACCGCCCATCGTCGGAGTCCGGTCAAGGGATCGGACGCGAGGGATTCGAGCGCCGGGCGCCACGGGTCGTGAAGCGGCGCGCAAGGCGGCGCGGGGCGCGGTCTCCGGCTGTGGCCCGGCCAACTTGATTTCGAGAATGTGCGCGCGATAGCGCCGGCCATCGCAGTCGGGACAACGGATGAAGACGTCGCTCAGAAACTGCATCTCGATCTTCTCGAAGCCGGCGCCGCGGCAGCGCTCGCATTGGCCTCGAGGTGAGTTGAAACTGAACGCGCTGGCGGTCAGGCCGCGCTGTCGGGCCGTGTCGGACTGGGCGAACACCTCGCGGATATCGTCGAATGCGCCGATGTAAACGGCCGGATTCGACCGCGGGGTCTTGCCGAGCGGCGATTGATCGACGAGCAGAACGCGCCGCAGATGCCCGGCGCCAGTCAACTCGCCCGTGTCGCAAACTGCGCGATCCGGCTCGGCATCGCGCGCGTCCTCGGTCGCATCGACGGGATCGAGCCGATCCGAATCCTTGACGGCGTCGGAGGATGAATGGAGGCGTTTGGCCAATGACGGCAGCAGGACGTCCTTGACCAGCGTTGTCTTGCCCGAGCCGCTGACGCCGGTGACGCAAACGAACCGGCCCAAGGGAATGCGCACCGTCAGGTCACGCAGGTTATGGCGGTTGGCGTGGGCGACGGTGAGCCAGGCCGTGTCGCCTCGTTCGTTTGCCGGACTCGGCGGCGTGACAGGCCGGCGCGAGGGCGTTTCGATCCGTTTCCGTCCGGAGAGATACTGGCCGGTCAGCGATGCCGCGGATCGCAGCAATTGAGGCCCCGTCCCTTGGAACACCACACGCCCGCCGCTCTGGCCGCGGCCGGGTCCGAGATCGACGATATGGTCCGCCGCGCGGATGACGGCGGCCTCGTGCTCGACGACGACGACGGTGTTGCCGATGTCACGCAACCGTTCGAGGATGCGGATCATGCGGGCCGTGTCGCGCGGGTGCAGTCCAACCGTCGGTTCATCGAGCACGAACAAGGTGTTGACCAGGCGGGTGCCAAGGCAGGTTGTGAGGTTGACACGCTCGGTCTCGCCCCCGGAAAGCGTCCGTGTCGGGCGGTCCAGGGTGAGGTAGCCAAGGCCGACCTCGACCAAGTAGCCGAGGCGGGCGTGGACCTCGCCCAGCGCAAGGCCCAAGGCGTCGGAGGGCTTGGCGCCGACACGTGCGATCAGTTCGTTGGCGACGGCCAGCGCGTCCTGAATCGGCAGGGCGTAGAAGTCGGCGAGCGTGAGGCCGGACGCGGTCGAGGCAATGCCGGCCTCGCGGCCTTGCGCGTCGGATGCCGCTCGGGCAGTAGCGACGCGGGTCGGCACATCGATGCGGTAGAGCAGGGCCTCGGGCGTAAGACGGCGGCCGCGGCAGTCAGGACAGGGGCGATAGCTGCGGTAGCGTGAGAGGAAGACGCGGACGTGCATTTTGTAGGCCTTCGACTCGAGCCAGCGAAAGAAGCCAAGGACACCGTACCAGGCCCGGGGCCACTCGTGCTGGGGGTCGGTTCCGTAGCCAGCGTCACCCTCGATGACCCAGCGTTGGTGTTCGGCGGACAGCCGGTTGAAAGGGACATCGATCGGCACGCCACGCGTCCGGCAGAACTTGAGCAGATCTTTCTGGCATTCGGCGCTCACGCCGCTTTGCCACGGCTTCACTGCGCCTTCAGCGAGCGTTCGGGTCGGGTCCGGAATGGCGCGCCGGCTGTCGATGCTGATAGTGCGTCCGAACCCCTTGCACGTGGGGCAGGCGCCGAGGGGATGGTTGTAGCTGAAGAGAGCCGCGGATGGCTCCCGATACTCGAGATCGCACTCCGCGCAATGCAGCCGGTTCGAGAACAACCGGGCCGGCCCGACCACGGCATCCGGGCGCTCTTCGGTGACAGTCCCGGTCGGGACGGACGCGGCGTGCTGGTCCCCTGCCCTGCCGAGGTTGCAGACCGCGAGCTTGCCTTTGCCGAAATGGAACCCCTGCTCGCAGGCCTCGACGAACCGCGCGCGGTTGCAGTCCGCCAGGCGCAGGCGATCCTGAATCACAGTCAACCGGGTCAGCGTCCGCTCGATAGCGGGGCGTCCGGATGCGACCTCGTCGAGGCGCCGGACGCGGCCATCGAGAAGCAGCCGCTGGTAACCTTGTTTGGCGACCAGTTCGAACGATTCGGCAAGGTCGAGCCGGTCCGAGAGAGCGAGGTCAAACGTGATCAGCACGTCGGTGTCGCAGCCTTTTGCTTCGGCCCGCAACGCCCGCCAGATTTGCCGGGGGGTGTCCTGTCGGACCGGGCGCCCGCACTGACGGCAGTGGAGCTGGGCGACGTGCGGCCAGAGCATTTTCATGTAATCGCAGATTTCGGTCATGGTGCCCACGGTCGACCGGGTGCTGCGGACGGCATTTCGCTGCTCGATCGCAATGGCTGGCGGGATACCCTCGATGCAGTCGACCTGCGGTTTGTCCATGC
>DAOOQY010000667.1:0-3305 GCA_035389025.1 Verrucomicrobiota bacterium | reverse complement strand
GGTGGCGATGAGCTTGAAGAGTTTGGTGGCCTCGGAGGTGAAGCGGCGGACGTTGAGGTCGCGGTCCAGGAAGACGGTGGCGATGTCGGTGCTGTCGAGCAGATTGCGCATGTCGCTGTTGGCGCGGGACAGGTCATCCACCTTGCCTTGGAGTTCGGCATTGACCGTCTGGAGCTCCTCGTTGAGCGACTGCATCTCCTCCTTCGACGTCGTGAGTTCCTCGTTGGTGGATTGCAGTTCCTCGTTGGTGGACTGCAACTCCTCGTTGGCGGATCGGAGTTCCTCTTGCGAGGTTTGCATCTCCTCGCGCGTGGTCTGCAATTCCTCGCGGAGTTGCTGAAGTTCCATCTCGAGATGCGCGGGCCGCGGCCCGGGATCCGGGTGTGCCTTGCCCCTCGACGCCGGTTCGGGCGTGGCAACAGACTGCTTGAACATGACCAGGATGTTGCCGCGCAAGGCCGCCGGTTCTTCGAGCGCCTCGACGACGAGGTCCACCTGCTCCTCGGAGCCGTTGGTGCGAACATGCACGGCGTGGACGGCCACCGGCCCCCGCTGGCAGGCGGCTTTGTGCAGAGCGATCATCAGGTCGTAGCGCAGGCCCTCGCGGGCCATGGCGAGGATGTTCCAGTTGGCGCGCCCCATCGCCGGCTCGAGAAACTTGCCGGTCCGACCGCTGATGTAGAGGATGTCGCCCTTCTCGTTGGTCAGCACCGCCGCCGGCGCGAATCGCGAAAGCAATGCCTGGTCGCAAAGCGTCTGCAGGTTCAGGGGAGTTCGAGCCGTCCGGTTGGGCTCGGCGGACGGTCCGGCGCCCCCTGGGAAGGTGATGGGGAATTCGACCGCCTCGGCGCGCGCAGGGGTTTCGTTGCGGCGGAAGAAGCGGGACTTGTTCGTCAGCGGCGCAAACAGGTCCGTGAAGCCGCCGGTGCTTTCGGCGCTGCCCAGGAACAGGAAGCCGCCCGGTGCCAGGCTGTAGTGGAAAAGCGGCAGGAGGCGCTTCTGCAACTCCTGTTCCAGGTAAATCAGCAGGTTCCGGCAACTGAGCAAGTCCAGCCGGGTGAAGGGCGGGTCCATGATCAGGTTCTGGACGGCGAAGATGATGGTCTCGCGCACGTCCTTGTTCACCCGATAGCCCCCTTCCTCCTTGGTGAAGAAGCGTGCCAGGCGCTCCGACTCCACGTCGGCGACGATGTTGGCCGGGAAGAAGCCCTGCCGGGCGCGGTCAATCGCCTCGCGGTCGAGGTCGGTGGCAAAGACCTGCAGAGCGACGTTCATACGCGGCTTGAACCGCTCGATGGCTTCCTTGCACACCATGGCGATCGAGTAAGCCTCCTCGCCCGTCGAACAGCCCGGCACCCAGACACGCAGCGGTTGGCCGGCCGTCCGGTCCGTCAGCAGGCACGGCAACACCTCATCGCGCAACTGCGTCCATGCCGCCGCATCGCGGAAGAAGCTCGTCACGCTGATCAGCAACTCCTTGAACAGCCGTTCGACCTCGGCCGGGTTCTCTTGCAGGTACCGCACGTAGGTGGCGATGCGGTCCACCTGATGGATCGCCATGCGCCGCTCGACCCGCCGGTAGAGGGTGCTCTTCTTGTAGAGCGAGAAGTCGTGTCCGGTCTGACTGCGCAGCAACAGCACGACCTTGTCCAGCGAACTCTTCGCCTTGCCCTCGAATAGCATCCGGGTTGCCATCCCCGTGGGCGCGTGTTCCAGGTACGCCTTGATGCGATCGGCCAGTTCGGTCACCGGTGCCACGATGTCCGCCAACCCGGTCTCGACCGCGCTGTGCGGCATCCCATCGAACTTCGCCGTGACCGGGTCTTGCACAACGACCAACCCACCCCGTTCCTTGATCGCCCGCAACCCGAGCGTGCCGTCCGAACCCATTCCCGAGAGAACGACCCCGATGCTGCGTTCCTGCTGATCGTCCGCCAGCGCGCGGAAGAAGTAGTCGATCGGCAGTCGCAGCCCGCGCGGTGTGTCCGGCTCGAACAGATGCAGCACGCTGTGGAATATCGACATGTTCTTGTTCGGCGGAATCACGTACACGCAATCCGGCTTCACCGGCGTCCGGTCCTTGACCTGGACAACCTTCATCTTCGTCGCCCGCTGAAGGAGTTCGGCCATGCCCCCTTTCCGGGTCGGGTCGAGGTGCTGGACGATGACAAACGCCATCCCGCTCTGGGCCTGCACATGCCCGAGAAACTGTTCGAGCGCCTCGAGACCGCCGGCGGAGGAGCCGATGCCGACGATCGGGAATCTGGCTCGAGCCACGTTCGTGTCCCGCCTGCCGGCCGGGACGGCGTGTGCGGCTTTCAGCGAGGCTGGCTTGTTGCGTTGGGGGGCCTTGGGTTTTCTCATTGTCCGGGTGCAGAAGGAATCATGGGATGCTTCGCCGACACAATCAAGCGAAAGCGCTCCTCTTCATTCGAGCCTTGTTCCGAACCGGCCCTTACCTGATGATCCGCCCGCAACACGGCTATGGACACTCCCATCCATGCGATTCCGCGCTCGAAAGGCCCTCCGGTGCGACGGGCTCCGCTCGGCGGCAGGGCAACCGCATCGCTTTGCTGGTGTGCCGTGTTCGCTCTCCTGCGCTGGTTCACGGCCCCGGTGACGGGCGCCGATAGCGTCGTGGTCTTCAACGAAATCAACTGCCACCCGCGCGTCGGGGACACCGCCGGCGAGTGGATCGAACTCCACAATCAGATGACAGTGGACGTCGACCTCTCGGCGTGGCGCGTCGCCGGTGAAATCGAGTTTGCGTTTGTCGAGGGAACGCTCATTCCGGGCCGGGGCTACCTGGTCGTGGCGCGTGACCCGATCGCCGTGCGTGCCTCGACTGGAGCGATGAATGTCGTTGGCCCGTGGCGGGGCCGGCTCAACGGAGCCGAGGGCCGGCTCGAACTGCGCGACCGCAACGACAGGCTCATGGACCAGGTTCGCTACCGCGACACCGGGCGTTGGCCACTCGCCCCGCGCGGGTCCGGCGCGACGCTGGCCAAGCGCGATCCACAGGGCGCCAGCGCAACGCCGGAACTGTGGACTTCGAGCGTGCTGCTCGGCGGCACGCCCGGACGCAGCAATTTCCCGGACACATTCGCCGCGCGGCGCGATGTGCTCGTGCCCCTGGACGGACTATGGCGCTTCGAGGCGTCCGGCCGGGACCTCGGCGACGCGTGGCGAACCGTCGATTTTGACGACGGGGGCTGGGCCGGCCAGAACCAGGCGCGGCTTCTCGCCTATTGGCCTTTCGACGGCAACGCGGCCGCGGCGCGCGGTTCCGATGGGACGATGCACGG